>JBDTLW010000284.1:0-4315 GCA_039934575.1 Parafilimonas sp.
CAGTTTAGTTTTATTGATTTTTCTGCGAGGATACATTTATTTATGAGTTGATTTCGGCAATACTTAATAGTGAGTTTGTGATGTTGAATGATTATTTTATGGAGATTGATAATATAAAAACTAAGGAGAATTTCTTTTTGGAATTAATTCGCAATAAAAACTGCTATATGCCAGACTATCCTTATCTAAAGTTTTATCAAAGACAATAAATCCTTTCTGGAAAACAGTCTTTACAATATTCACATGGATATAATAAACACTATCTATTTTTTCATTTGCAACAGTACAAACAGTTGTATCATGTAATGATTTAATAATAAACATTAATCTTAACCCTTCACTTCTTTTTTTCTCAACAGGGATTTGTAAAGAGTCGTCATAAACTTTAAGAAAATCACGTCTTACATTTACAGATTTATAAATATTTCCATTTAGATATGTATCAATAATTAAAGATGTATCAACATCACTATTATTTTCAAAATATACAAGAAGATATTTATCGCTTCTTTTATTACAACCTCCTAAAAAAAATACAAGTATTATAATAGTAAGTACTTTCCATTTCATCACTTATTACTCCACTTAAATTTCTTTATACCAATTGTTGATAGCACAACTGCATAACCAATTGTTACAAACAAAGCTTCTGTTGTGGTGCTTGTCCACGTTGATGGTTGAAGGCTTTTAGAAAGAATTGTTTGCACCGTACCATAAGGAGACCATACAACTATCTTCTGCATTTGATCACCCAAAATTCCAAACTGTCCAAGCATGCCAATCATTACAAAAGCAAAGTAAACAAGCCGTGTAGTAGAGTTTACTGTTTCAGGATTTTTTATAAGCCCAACTATTACCTGACCAATACTGAGATAAACAGCGCCGCCAATAAATGCAGCTAAAAATGCCAATGCATATCCTGATGCAGGAACACTGATCTTATCAAGATAAAAACCTGCAATAAATACACCTGTAGTTACAAGTAATATCATAACCAATTGCACCATTATCCTGCTTATCATTATTGCCCATGAAGGAACAGGCGCAACACGAAGACGCTGAAAAATTTCTTTATCTCTGTCTCTTGCAATTGAATTGGAATAACCCATTAAACCGGTTGCCATAAGCCCGATGGTAATGCATGATGCCAGCGCAAAAGCGCCGCCTATTTTATCAATAATATCTTTCCATGAAAAGAGTATAATGATTGGCACAAGCAATGTAAGTATAACAGCTCTGCGGTTGCGCCATTGTGTTTTAAGATCGGCACGCAATAAAGCCCTAAATACAGTTGAAGTTTTTGGAATAATTGTTTCTGTTTCCATACATAATTTTTATGAGCGTACAGCACGCCCGGTTAAACCGATAAATACATCTTCTAAAGTTATCTTTCCTTTTCTTGAAGCAGCAATCACTTCAGGATTGTTGCGGTGAATATCTATCAATGCTTCCGGCGAATCAATGGCGATTATTTTACCATGATCAATAATAGCAATACGATCACAAACAGCTTCTGCTTCTTCCATGGAATGTGTGGTTAATAAAATGCCATGACCTTTTTCACGCATGGCTTCCATTTTTTCCCACAACTGTCTTCTTGATTGCGGATCAAGACCTGTTGTTGGTTCATCAAGCAATAATAATTTTGGATTATGCAATGCAGATAAACTTAAAGAAACACGCTGCTGCTGCCCGCCGGAAAGCTGTCCGAATTTTTTATTCTTTGATTCCTCCAGATTATTTTCAGCAAGCATTTTTTCAAGCTGACCATTCGTTAAATCAACGCCATAAATACCTGCAAATAATTGAATGATCTCAGCAACCGTTAACTCAGGCTGAAAGCTTGTTGACTGCAATTGTACGCCCATTGAAGCGCGGGCATATAATGGTTTTTCTTTAATGTTATATCCGGCTACGAAAATATTTCCTGATTGCGGTTTAAGCAAACCTTCTATGGCACTTAATGTGCTTGTTTTACCGGCGCCATTGGGACCAAGCAAGCCAAAAATTTCTCCCGGCGTTACATGAAAAGAAACATTATTTACTGCCTGGAAAGCGCCATAATAAATGTTGAGCCCTTCAACATCTAAAATAAATTTATTCAGCAGATCGCTCATTAGTTTTTTTATTCAAAAATAAATATGCAGTTTAATATTTAGGAAAGATTATTTGTATAAATGAGACCTCACGCCAACCTCTCCCGAATTATCGGAACAAGTTCTCCAAATGAGAGGGGCTAAAACCCTTTGCCAGAAAGAGTTTCAGCATAACTATAAAATTTTGTTTCTAAATTTGAGAAACTTATATAAGCAGTATTCACGTATTAAATTATGCCTTGATAAATTTCCCCGTAATACTTTCTTTTACATTTTTTAATTGTGATGGAATACCGGCGTACACAACATAACCACCTTTATCACCCGCTTCGGGACCGAGATCAATTATCCAATCTGCTGTTTTTAAAACATCCGTATTATGTTCAATTACAATTACAGAATGCCCCTGGTTTATTAAAGCATTAAATGCAGCCAGCAATTTTTGTATATCATGAAAATGTAAGCCTGTAGTAGGTTCATCAAAAATAAAAAGCAGGTGCCCGGTTCCTTTTCCCTTTCCTAAAATGGAAGCAAGCTTTACACGCTGTGCTTCTCCGCCGCTTAATGTATCACTGCTTTGTCCAAGTTTTATATAACCCAGTCCAACTTCCTGCAAAGGCATTAATGCTTTGGCAAGATTTTTTTCATCTTTAAAAAATTCAATAGCATCATCAACACTTAACTCAAGTATATCATAAATGTTTTTTCCTTTGTAGGTAACTTCAAGTACTTCTTCTTTAAATTTTTTTCCATTGCACACTTCGCAGGTTAAATGCACATCAGCAAGAAACTGCATTTCAACAACCTGTTCACCTTCGCCTTTGCATGTGTCGCATCTTCCTCCGTCCACATTAAACGAAAAATGTTTTGGCATAAAGCCACGCATTTTACTTAAAGGCTGCCGCGAAAAAAGATCCCTTATTTCATCATACGCTTTAATGTATGTAACAGGATTGCTGCGGCTGCTTCTGCCAATGGGATTTTGATCAATTAATTCAACCTGTGTTATATGATCTGTATCGCCTTCAAGGTTTTTATGAAAGCCAGGTTTTTCTGTAAACTCGCCTTTCAATCTTCTTAATGCAGGATATAAAATTTGTTTTACTAACGTTGTTTTTCCGCTGCCGCTTACACCGCTTACAACACATAAAACATCAAGTGGAAATTCAACATCAATATTTTTTAAATTATTTTGTCTTGCACCGGTTATAATAAGTTTATGTTTTGATATGCGCAGTTTTTTTGGTATAGCGATTTCTAATTCACCACGCAAATATTTTCCTGTAAGGCTTTGCTTATTTTTTATGATGGCGTCATAATCACCTTCTGCTACTACTTCACCACCAAGATGTGAAGCCAGCGGTCCCATATCAATTATATGATCTGCTTCGTGCATCATCATTTCATCATGCTCTACAACAACAACGGTATTTCCGATGTCTCTTAATCTTTCTAAAACTTTTATTAATCTTTCTGTATCTCTTGCGTGCAAACCAATAGAAGGTTCATCAAGAATATATAAAGAGTTTGTAAGATTGCTGCCGAGACTGCGCGTTAATTGTATGCGCTGGCTTTCTCCGCCGCTTAATGAATTTGCCAAACGGTTTAAAGTAAGATAGCCCAATCCAACATCAAGCAATGTTTGCAGGCGCTGATGTATTTCAATTAAAATACGGCTGGCTACTTTTTGCTGATAATCGCTTAATTCTATTTCATCAAACCATTTCTTAAGATCACTAACCTGCATTTCACACAGCTCACCAATATGTTTATTATTCAGCTTAACATATAATGCTTCTTTGCGTAAGCGATACCCTTTGCAATCAGGGCATTTTGTTCTGCCGCGATAACGGCTTAATAAAACGCGGTACTGAACTTTATATAAGTTTGATTCTACTTCTTTAAAAAATTCATCAATACCAGATACACTGCCTTTGCCCGTCCATAAAATATTATATTGTTCATCTGTAAGATCGCATACAGCTTTATGTACCGGAAAATTTATTGCTCTTGCAGCTTTTACAAATTGTTCTCTCCACAATCCAAGCTTTTCTCCTTTCCATGGTGCCACAGCGCCATCATATACACTCATTCGTCTATCCGGAAATACAAGGTCAGGATCAATGCCAAGTACCTGGCTGAAACCTTCGCAGGTTGGGCACGCGCCATAAGGATTATTAAAAGAAAAAAGATTAGGAACAGGTTCTTCAAACACAATT
>JBDTLW010000285.1:0-4309 GCA_039934575.1 Parafilimonas sp.
AGCAGTACATACTCATACATGCCTGAATACTTCGATAATTTTAGTGTTACAAATAGTAAATCTACCGAAGGCATTTTTGCATATCCAAACTTTACAGGTGTTTCAGCGGCTAACAGCGGAATTAATGGAACCTGGTTTAAAACACTTCACTATAATCAATATACACCAAGTAATCCAAATGCCGGATGGAATGGGTTCTCTACAGTTGCAGATTTTTATAACAGCTTCGGAGTTCCTGCTCCGCTTAATGCAAGTGTTAATTCTCCATGGAGTGATACACTGGCCGATAAACGTTTGGGCAGAAGAGTTTATCCCGGTGTAACTAATAAAAGCGGGCAAAGACCAGGTTTAATGATAGGACAGCAATATGATGAAAATGGTGTTGCTGAAAAAGACAGAAAGGGCAATCCATTAGCGTTTGACCCAAATATTTCACCAGATATGATTGAACAAGGTGCTAATCTTGAAGTTACCGGCATCCGTGTTGAAAAATACCCGCCGGATCTTAGTAATGGACAGGCCTCTTACAATGGGCCTTCAGGCAACTGGTTAATGATCTTCAGATATTCTGATGTTGTATTAATGGTAGCTGAGGCTAAAATGAGAACCTCAGATGCTGCAGGCGCTCTTGCTTTAGTTAATCAACTTAGAGCTGCAAGAGGTGCTGCTGCAATGACTTCAATGACATTAGTGAATGAAAGTAATATAAATGACCCAAATACTTTATTGGCAGAAAGAAGCAGGGAATTGTATTGGGAAAGTGTAAGAAGAACTGATCTTGTTCGTTTTGGTGTGTTTTTAAAACCATGGGCATACAAAACTTCAGACGATCCTAAAAATCTTCTGTTTCCTATTCCTAACCAGTCATTAGCAGCAAATCCTAATTTGGTGCAAAACCCTGGGTATTAAAATCAAAATTGTTAAGTTTAAAAAAAGGTCATTTTAAATGAATGACCTTTTTTTATTTTGTAACATTCGCTATGCGTTCAACATTATTTTATATCTTTTTTGTTTTCTCTTTGTTTTCATGCCGTTCTAAACAAACAACCCTTTTTACTTTACAGGAAAACACGGGTATTGATTTCAATAATAAAGTTATAGACGGTCAGCTTGAAAACGGTTTTACCTATCGTAATTACTATAACGGCGGAGGGGTTGCCATTGGTGATCTGAATAATGATGGACTGCCAGATTTGTTCTTTACATCAAACATGGGCAGCAATAAAATCTATCTCAATAAAGGCAATTTTAAGTTTGAGGATATTACTGCTTCATCCTGTATAAAACAAGAAAGTATGTGGAGCACCGGTGTAGTAATGGTTGATATTAATCATGATGGATGGCTTGATATTTATGTATGTAATGCCGGACACATGAAAGACAGGAATCGTAAAAACAAATTATACATCAATAATCACAACCTCACTTTTACCGAGGAAGCTGCTCAATATGGATTGGATATTTCTGCTTATACAACACAGGTTACTTTTTTTGATTATGATATGGATGGTGATCTGGATTGTTTTATGATTGATAACAGCCCCATGCCTATCAACGATCTGGGGTATGTGAACAGGCGTGATTTGCCCGATAAAGATTGGCCCATTGCCGATTTTTTAAAAGGCGGCGGCGATCATTTATACAGAAATGATAATGGACACTTTACTGAAGTTACAAAAGAAGCAGGCATACATGGCGGTCTTATAAGTTTTGGACTTGGTATTTCTGTTGGTGATGTGAACAATGATGGCTGGCCTGATATTTATGTTTCCAATGATTCTTATGAAAGGGATTACTGCTACATCAACCAAAAAGATGGAACGTTTAAAGATGATTTTGAAAGTTGCTTTTCGCACACAAGCTTATCATCAATGGGCTCTGATATGGCTGATATAAATAATGATGGCTATCCCGAAATTTTTACAACCGATATGTTGCCCCATGATGATTATCGTTTAAAAACCTTAGGTTCTTTTGATAATATTGATCTCTTCCGCAAAAAAGTAAACCAGGGATTTTATTATCAATACATGAAGAATTGCCTGCAGCTTAATAATAAAAACGGAACATTTTCAGACATTGCAGATATGAGCGGTGTATCTGCTTCTGATTGGAGTTGGGGCGCTTTACTCTTTGATGCAGATAATGACGGATTCAATGAT
This sequence comes from Parafilimonas sp., assembly GCA_039934575.1. Classification (GTDB taxonomy): domain Bacteria; phylum Bacteroidota; class Bacteroidia; order Chitinophagales; family Chitinophagaceae; genus Parafilimonas. The sequence goes on from JBDTLW010000285.1 coordinate 2,163, forward strand.
ATTTATGTTTGCAATGGTGTAAATCGCGATGTAACCAATCTTGATTTTGTTGATTTTTTTGCAAATGAAGCTGTTCAAAAACAAGTGCTGTCAAACAATCAAAAAAATGTTGATGAAGTATTGGCTCATCTTCCGCAAAATAAATTAATAAACAAAGCTTTTAGAAACAAGGGCAATCTTGCATTTGAAGATGTAAGCAAAAGCTGGGGATTTACAATACCATCATTTTCCAGCGGCGCTGCTTATGGCGATCTAAATGGCGATGGTACTCTTGATCTTGTAATTAATAACGAAAACGGACCTGCCTTTGTGTATAAAAACAATGCAAGAGAAATTAATAAAAATAATTACATCGCCTTTAAACTTAAAGGCATAAAAGAAAACACGTTCGCAATTGGCAGTACAATTAAAGTGTATGCACACGACCAGATTTTTAGCCGTGTAATTATGCCAAGCCGTGGTTTTCAGTCATCAATGGATTATAAACAGATCATTGGTCTTGGCTCTTTAAATAAAATAGATTCAATAATTATTGTTTGGCCCAATTTATCTTTTTCAAAAATAAATAATCCTTCTGTTGATTCAACTTATACCATTCAGCAATCCGCTTCAGCAAATATGTATAGCGAAGTAAAGCCCTCGGCAATAATGCTGATTGATTCTGTACAATCAAATTTTGAAAAACATGTAGAAGATGATTATATAGATTTTTATTATGAGCGTAACGTACCTGAAATGCTTTCGCGTGAAGGGCCAAAAGCTACAGTTGGAGATGTAAATGGCGATGGTTTGCCCGATGTATTTATTGGTGGCACACAAAATCATCCCGGACAAATTTATTTACAAACTGCAGATGGAAAGTTTGTAAAAAAAGATGAACCTGTTTTTAATCAGTTCATAGATTTTGAAGATGAAGCCGTCTTATTTTTTGATGCTGATGGTGATGGTGATCTTGATTTATTTATTGGTGCAGGCGGTAATAATAACCCGCCATTAAGCAGGCAAATGCAACATCGCTTATTTAAGAATGATGGCAAAGGAAACTTTAGCTTAGATGCATCTGCTTTTCCAAATAATGATATGGATATAGCCGTTGCAACTGCCTATGATTTTGATCACGATGGAGATTTAGATCTTTTTGTTGGTGCAAGAAATGAGCCGCGAAATTATGGCGTTAATCCATCAAGTTATATTTATGTGAATGATGGGAAAGGCCATTTTACTGATATTGCTAAAACAAAAAATCCTGACATATCAAACATTGGAATGGTAACAGATGCAACGTGGGCAGATGTAACCGGCGATGGTAATAAAGAATTAATTATTTGCGGTGAATATATGACGCCGAGAATTTTTAAGTACGATGGTAATGATCATTTCAAAGAAATTAAAACCAATCTTTCTGATATGTTTGGATGGTGGCGAAGCTTAAGCGTTGCCGATGTAAATGGAGATGGCAAACAGGATTTGATTTTAGGTAACATTGGTGAAAATTTTTATCTTGATCCCAACAAAGAAAATCCTGTAAAGCTTTGGGTGAATGATTTTAATCAGAATGGAAATACAGATAAAATTCTTACCCGCACGGTTGATGGTAAAGATGTGCCCGTGTTTTTAAAACATGATCTGCAGGATGAAGTGCCATCAATAAAAAAACAAAATCTGCAGCATGCAGAGTATGCAACAAAATCTATACAGCAATTATTTACTGCTGATCTTTTACATAAAAGTGTAGTAAAACAATTCAATTATACAAGCTCATGCGTTGCAATAAATAATGGTAATGGCAATTTCACTATTGAAAAATTACCTGTCATGGCGCAGGTTTCTTCTGTTAATGCCATTACAGCAACAGATATAAATAATGATGGGAAAATTGATCTTGTAATTGGCGGCAATGAAGATAATTTTCCGCCGCAGTTTGGAAGATTAGACGCAAGCTTTGGCAGCGTTTTAATAAACGATGGCAAAGGAAATTTCAGTTGTATAGATTGCACAAAATCAGGTCTTGCAGTGCGAGGTAACATACGCGACATCAAAGAAATTAATTCAGATAAAAAAAGATATTTATTATTTCTGCGTAATAATGACTATCCTGTTTTATATGAAATACACGCTAAATAAATTTAAAAGTTAAGGGCTGTGCA
>JBDTLW010000286.1:0-4286 GCA_039934575.1 Parafilimonas sp.
AAGTTGCCGGAATGAAACATTTTTTTGTAGAGCATGATATGCCTGCAGATGCTTATGCAAGCATTACAGCAAGTATAGCCAATCTGAAAAAAATAATCTGATCAAAACATTTATTATTGTAAAAATGCCACGCTGAAAACGTGGCTTTTTTATTTGCCCAAACAAGAACTAATTTTATACAGTGATAATAATTTAATAAGAATCTTTACAGCTTATACGTTTTAAGATTGCTGATGCATAAATCTCTGCTTAATATCCGTTACTTTTTTTTTGTGCTGATATTTTTTTTATCATGCACGCAAACTAAAGCCCAGCTTACCTATAATGAATTAAGCGTTCAATACGATAGCCCATGGACATTTAAAAAACTGCAATTGATACCCATTCGTTTTAAAGGCTTGGGCAATGATAGCGGCAATGCAGATCATACCATGTTTGATGGAAATATAATGAGCTTCAGCGAAGCCATGCGCAAACATAAGATCACTGTAAAAGAAATGACTGCAGATGGCGGACCGGATGTATCAACACTGCTTGTAAAAAATCGTTCCAAAGAAAATATCATGCTGCTAAGCGGCGAAATGATACAGGGCGGAAAACAAGACAGGGCTTTTGGTGAAACAACGATCATTCCTGCAGGAAGACATAAAAATTATGTAACTGTTTTTTGTGTTGAAAAAGGAAGATGGGATGACAGAGCAAAAACATTTAAAAATGCAGGCACTGCAGATGCAGATGTAAGAAAACAAATTGATGTGTCGCGCAGGCAAAGTAAGGTATGGAAACAAATAGACAATGAGCTTGCTGAAAAAAATAAAAAGAATCAAACATCGGCATACTTAAATGCATATAACGACAGTACCCTTGATGACACTTCTTACCTGCGTTTTTTTATTAATAAAATGAAAAGCAGCGACAGCGCTTATACAGGCTTTATTGTAGTTACCGGCAACCGCATTATTAATGCTGAAATATTTGCCGGCAGTGATCTGTGTGTTGCCGCTTATATTGATAACATAAAAAGTTATGTGCATTCTTTGCAGCCTGCAGATGGTATTCCAAACAAAACGCATGATGAAATAAAAGCCTTTACCGATAAATTTTTACCTGATAAAACGATACAGAAAAAATATATTTCTGCCAATGGAAGATTGTATTATTACAATGGAGAGGTAATACATCTTGTGGCGTATGATGATACTCCAAGTCCCTAAAGAGAAGTTAGATTTGTATTTTGAATTTGCTTAATGATTGATAAATACGATTACATAATAACAGGTGCAGGCTGTGCTGGTTTAAGCTTATTGCGCAGCATGATGCAGCATGCATTTTTCAACAATAAAAAAATATTATTGCTTGATAAAAAAGAGAAAATAAATAATGACAGAACATGGTGTTTTTGGGAACAGCAACACGGGATTTTTGAAGATATAGTTTATCACCGCTGGAACCAAATAGATTTTTATTCAAATGATTTTTCTGCGCGGTTTGATTTGCAACCTTATACTTATAAAATGATTCGCGGTATTGATTTGTATTCAACTGTTTTACATGAAGCAAAGCAACATGCAAACATTGATGTAATTTCTGCAGATGTTGAATCCGTATCAAACAATGAAAATTATGCAATAGCAAAAACAAATGAAAAAGAGTTTTATGCTGATTATATTTTCAACAGTATTTTTTTTACCGACTGGAAGCAGGAAGCATTAAAGCAAAAAAATATGTACATCCTATTGCAGCATTTTAAGGGTTTACTGATTGAAACAGATGAAGCTGTTTTTGATGAACGCATAGCAACCTTTATGGATTTCAGGGTTGCCCAAAATAAGGGAACTGCTTTTGCTTATGTCTTGCCAATCGCAAACAATCAAGCGCTTGTTGAATACACTTTATTTTCTGAGAAAATTTTGGAGCAGCATGAATATGATGAAGCGCTTGAAAATTATATTGAATCATTTCTCAACATTAAAAAGTATTCGGTAATGCATACGGAGTTTGGAGTAATTCCTATGACGAATTATAATTTTTCAAAAGGCGAAGGAAAAATAATAAATATTGGAACTGCCGCCGGACAAACAAAAGGCAGCAGCGGTTATACATTTCAGTTCATTCAAAAACATACAGATAAAATAATTAATGCTTTGGTGAATGAAAAAAATCCTTTGCTAATGCAATCCATTTATGAAAAAAGATTTCATTTATACGACAGCATTTTGCTGAATGTTTTATACCACAAAAAAATGAACGGCGATAAGTTGTTTGCTCAACTCTTCAAAAAAAATTCACCGCAAACCATTTTAAAGTTTTTAGATAATGAAACAAGCTTTACAGAAGAATTAAAAATTATGAACAGCGTTTCATTAAGCAAATTTTTGCCTGCTGCACTAAAAGAGATTTTCAGATGGTGAGATAGCAGAATTATTACCAAATACTTTTCAGTGCACTATACGCTAATTTATTAATCACAATATTTTCTGCTGATTGTATAGCTATATGATTGTATGGTTTTGTTGGAAAAAATATTTCCGTCATCACAGATAAACCATCATCAGCAAACAACTCAACAGAACTTACATCAATAATTAAAGAAAGGTTCATTGTATCTGCATTTGATAATCGAGGAGAGATATGTTTGGCGGCAAAATCTTTTTGAAAATCTGCTTTACCAGATTGTGTTCGATCAATAAAATACTGGTTCTGCTCTTTATCATATCCTATCAGCAATTTTTCTCCTGCATCATTTGAAAGTACAATAGAAAAATTGTTTGCTTTATTAAAGCTTACATCAAGTTTGCACGGAAAAGTTGTTTTTATTTTTGAAGAAAGATCAAAATTTCTGTCAACGTTTGTATTATTTAATACAACATGTTTTGATTCAATTTTATTCAATTCCGTTACAGGTTCAGAGGCTATAAATATATCATTGCCTGCATGTTTTATTTTTAATTCTCTTGGCACTGTCATTGCGTTTCTCCATTTAATTGTTGGTACAAGATTCGCGTAAAGCCAGTTGCTCATCCAACCAAGAAAAATTTTTCTATCACCTGTATTGCTCCATGTAACGCCTGCATATTCATCAGGTCCATAATCTAACCATTTTGTATTTGTATTGCCGGGTGTAAAAGTTTTGCCATCAAAATCTCCAATAAAATATTGTGTAGCGGAGCCTCCATTTGGTCCGCCGGGATTTAAGTTTACGATAAGCACCCAAACTTCTTTGCCCTTATCATTCAATATAAACAAATCAGGGCATTCCCACACGCCGCCATGTGCGCCAATATCTTTTCCAAATTCACTTTCCTGCTTCCAGTTTTTTAAATCAGGTGATGAATAAAACGATATGTGATCTTTTACAGCCAATGTCATCACCCATTTTTTTTGCGGCTCATACCACATTACTTTCGGATCGCGAAAATCTGTGATGCCCGGATTTCTTAATACAGGATTGCCTGCATATTTAGTCCAGCTTTTTCCGTTATCTAAACTGTATGCGATGCTTTGATTTTGAAAATTATTTCTTGCTGCTTTTTCGCCGACAGGATCATGATGAGTAAAGATGGCAACAAGCGGTGCAATACCATTTTTACCAAAGCCTGAAGTATTGTTTTTATCAACAACTGCACTGCCTGAAAATATATAACCCAAACTATCAGGATATAAAGCAACAGGTTGTTGATGCCAGTGAATAAGATCGGTACTTGTTGCATGTCCCCAATGCATAGGACCCCAAACCGTGCTATCCGGATAATATTGAAAGAACAAATGATAAACGCCATCATTATACACCATACCATTGGGATCGTTCATCCAATGGGCTTGCGGAGAAAAGTGAATTTGCGGACGATATTGTTCATGATATACAGTATTGGATTGCGCGACACTTGCCGTATAAAAAATAAAGCACGTAAAAAACAGGTTGATGAATTTCATGTTATACTTTATGAATAAAATTTTTATTTAAAATTGATAACTGCTTCGGCAAGCACTTCAGGCTTATCTAAACCGGGCAATATTTTTATCAGCTTCATTTGCTTATCATACAACGCAACAAAAGGGAAGCGTTCAATATTATAATATTTCCGTACAATAAAAGAATATCCTTCTGTTCCTAATTTAAAAAATGGTTTTGAAGACAGATCATAAAGTGAGTCAAAAGTTTTTAGATCAGCAAGCGGCAGATAAGTGATCATTACTAATTGCTTATTCTTTAACTCATCTTCATGCTTCAATAATTCTTCTGTAAATTCTTTACAATGATCGCAGGTGGGAGAAAAATAAATTAC
>JBDTLW010000287.1:0-4276 GCA_039934575.1 Parafilimonas sp.
TGCCGCCAAAAAGGCTTTGAACACCGCCGGCAAAATTTCCGGCAATACTTCTGCTACGTACTGTAATGCCTCGTACAACGCCAAGCGATTCGGTTACTTTATAGCCATTCAATTCTATATTGGTAGTTACCATTGATTCTTCTATCATAATGTTTAATTTTTATTTTAAAATATTGACATAGCGAATATAATTTTTTATCCGTCACTATTCACTTGCAAATATCTTTGCGCAAAATTATTAGTGTGTTATGCTACAGGTAAATGTGTTGCGCAATGATCCGCAGTTTGTAAAAGAAAGGCTTGGTGTAAAAAATTTTAAGCAAGTAGAATTAGTAGATGAAATAATTGCCCTTGATGATGAGCGAAAGAAATTGCAGGCTGAATTTGATCTGCTTCAATCTAAAATAAATGCATCAAGCAAAAATATTGGTAAGCTTATAGCTGCAGGAAATAAAGAAGAAGCTGAACAACTAAAAACATCTGTTGCAGAATGGAAGACTAAACTTGATCCCATAAAAAGAAAAGGATCTGAAACGGAAAACATGTTAGCAGAAGCACTTGTACTTTTGCCAAATCTTCCTTCTGAAAATGTACCTAAAGGTATTTCTGCAGAAGATAATGAAACCGTTAAAGAAGGCGGCAGCAACCCATCTCTTATAGAAAATGCATTGCCGCATTGGGAGCTTACAAAAAAATATAAACTGATAGATTTTGAACTCGGCACAAAAATTACAGGTGCAGGCTTTCCTGTTTATACGGGCAAAGGCGCAAAATTGCAGCGTGCTTTAATTCAATATTTTTTAGATTATAATACAGCAGCAGGATACAAAGAAATTATTCCGCCATTTATGGTGAATACAGAAAGCGCATTTGCAACCGGTCAGTTGCCTGATAAAGAAGGGCAAATGTATTTTGTAAATGAAGATGGATTCTATCTTATTCCAACATCTGAAGTTCCGGTAACAAATATCTACCGCGATACAATTGTAAAGCAAGATGAGCTTCCAATAAAAATGACCGCTTATTCTCCTTGTTTCAGAAGAGAAGCGGGCAGTTATGGAAAAGATGTTCGAGGCTTAAATCGTTTGCATCAATTTGAAAAAGTAGAAATTGTTCAGCTTGTTGAAGCAGAAAAAAGTTATAATGTTCTTGATGAAATGGTAAGTCATGTGGAGCAGCTTCTTCTATCACTTCAATTGCCTTACCGTGTATTAAGATTATGTGGTGGTGATATGAGTTTTGCAAGTGCACTTACTTACGATTTTGAAGTTTACAGTGCAGCGCAGCAGCGCTGGCTTGAAGTAAGCAGTGTAAGTAATTTTGAAACCTTTCAATCAAACAGAATGAAATGCAGGTATAAAGGCGAAAACGGAAAAAATAAATTAGTGCATACACTTAATGGAAGTTCACTAGCATTGCCCAGAATTATGGCTTGTTTGCTTGAGAATAATCAAACAGAAAATAATATTCAATTGCCTGAAGTATTGCACAAATATTTTGGTGCAGGAGTTATTGATTAATTCAATCGTATCGTAACTTTTGTGCCAACAGGTATCATGTTATATAATTCTTCCACATCTTTATTGCGCATGCTTATGCAACCATCAGTCCAGTTGCGGTAACGGTCAATCTGAAAGTCTTCATGCGGCCATGTGCCGTGAATGCCGATGCCACCTCCAATCTTAGAATCAGCCGGAATTGTGCCTTCGGTTTTTCGCTCATTAAATTTCTTATAGCTTTCTTGTGTAGGATAATCGAGCATCATAAACCTGTCCCATTTTGCATGTACTTTTTTGCTGATAATAGTGAAAGTTCCTTCGGGTGTTTTTTTATCACCGGCATATAATTTATCTCTCAGATCGCTATTGCCAAACACTACCGGGTAAGTTACCAGCCAACCTTTGGAATCAAAAACGCTCAATTCATATTTAGCTTTATTTATCACGATATAATAAGGCGTGTCATACAGTTGTGTTGAGTGAAAAGAGGTGCAAAAAAAAGAGGTAATTAAAAGTGCAGCGGGTATCATCCATTTCTTCATTATCCGGGTTTATAAATTTATAACGAAGAAGTTTTTTTTTACGTGTGCCTGTTTCAAATTTTTTATAGATTTTATAATTATGATTTAAAATCTATATAAGAAAACAATATTGATAACACTATCAATTTAAAAATGTAATGCTCAATTTTTTAAAGCTTTGTATTGATACAGTATATTCACTAAAAAAAGAGTATGTCTTTTTCAAAAAATAACGCAATTCCATTTCCGCAAAAGCTGGCGTATATTTTAGTTTGTTTAATAGCAATAGTTTTTATTGCCATAGTGGCCAGTGAAATAATTATCCCGCTGATATTTGCTTTACTTATATCCATATTACTTTTACCACTTGCCCAATGGCTTGAAAAAAAATTAAAATTTGGCAGAGGCATTGCATCCTTTTGTGCCCTCTTATTATTTATTGCAGGACTTACGTTTATTATTTACCTGGTGGGTTCACGAATAGGTAACCTGAGCGATGATCTTCCTTTATTCAAACATCAATTACATACTTCGCTTATAGATCTGCAAAAATGGATAGCATCAACATTCCGCCTTAATCTTGAAAAACAAGAAGCATATATTAATAATGCAACCTCAAAAGCATTTTCATCGGGCACATCTGTTATTGGTTCTACACTGCTTTCCGTTTCTTCAATACTTTTATATACTGTATTAACGCTTATTTACAGTTTTTTTCTTTTGCTGTACAGAAGTGTGTTGCTTAAATTTTTAATAGCATTGGTAAATGACGAAAGCAATAATGTGGTGTATGATGTAATGAGTAATATACAACTTGTAATACGCAAATATATTTTAGGACTGTTGCTGGAAATGCTGATAGTGGCAAGCTTATGCTGGCTTGCATTTGGCATACTTGGCATAAAATATTTTATTTTATTGGGATTGATAACTGCATTGTTTAATATCATTCCTTATGTAGGCATTTTCACTGCATTGCTGCTCAGTACGCTTATTACGTTTGCTACCACCGGCGCTTCGGGGCATTTGCTTTTAGTAATAATTACAATAGTTGTTATACATCTTATAGACAGTAATATTCTGCTTCCATTTATTGTGGGTTCAAAAGTCAGCATTAATGCAATGGTAACAGTAATTGGTGTGGTAGCCGGAGAGATGATGTGGGGCATACCGGGCATGTTTCTTTCTGTGCCAGTAATTGCTATGTTTAAAATTATTTGCGACAGGATAGAACCATTAAAACCCTGGGCTATTTTATTAGGTCACGAAAGGACAGAGAAGAAACTGAAAAAGTTTCCGGGAAAGAAAAAGAAAACAATAAAACAGCCAGATAAATAAAATATATGGATTGCGATTAAACTGAACGTTGCGTTAAAGAAATGTTTTGCGAAAAATGATATTCTGAGAGTTAAGTATGTATGCTTATTTTTGCCAAAATTCTTATAAATGAAGTTATTTGTAGCCGGTCTTCCTAATGATTTTGATGATGTTGATTTAAAAGAAATGTTTGAATTATATGGCGCTGTTGCATCTTCAAAATTAGTTATGGACAGAGCAACCGGAAGAAGCAAAGGGTTTGGCTTTGTGGAAATGCCTGATAAAACAGAGGCAATGGAAACAATACAAATATTGCATGATGCTAAAATAAAAGGAAGAAAACTTTCTGTACAAAAAGCTGAGGAAAACACTGGAAATCGTGATTCCAGAAACAGGGATAACTTCAACAGAAGATATTAACTTTCCGGTTACTTAATCTTACTCAGCGTTGAATTTTGCATAAAAATAATGTTGCATTTTATCTACATAATTATAAAAAAATAGGGCAGTCTCTTCAGGTTGCCCTATTTTTTTGAATAAACCTGCTCGGATCTTTTGCTTAGTGATCGTCCGATCGCTGCAAAAAATGATCAGTTTTATATTATTGATTTGTGTTTGTAGAATCAGAGTCTGGCGCTTTATTTATCAATTCCATAAACTGATCAAGTTTTGGAGTAATAATAATTTGCGTACGCCTGTTCATGATCTTTCCTGCATCTGTGTCATTGCTGGCAACAGGATTATATTCTCCGCGCCCTCCTGCAGTAAGACGTTTAGGATCTACACCATACGTATTTTGTAATGCCTGCACCACAGAAGATGCTCTCAATGTACTTAAATCCCAATTGTTTCTAATATTTGTTGTTTTAATAGGCACATTATCCGTGTTACCTTCTATCAATACATCATAATCTTTATAATCAGTAATAATCTTGGCAA
>JBDTLW010000288.1:0-4264 GCA_039934575.1 Parafilimonas sp.
CAATATACTGCTTGGAAAAAAAGTAATTAAAATTTTTGTTGCAAGTGAAGGCATGAATAAATTTTTTCCGGCTGAAAAGATTTTAATAACGGGGAATCCCGTGCGTAAAAACATTGCAGAAAGTACGGTAAGTAAAGAAGACGCGCTGCAATTTTTCAATTTGAAGAAAGATAAGCCAACTGTTTTAATTATTGGAGGAAGCCTTGGCTCAAGAAGCATTAATGAAGTGGTAGTACGGCACATCAGAGATTTTAATCCTTTGGGACTACAGGTAATATGGCAAACGGGAAAATCATCAGTTAAGGCAACATATCTCGCAAGGGCTAAACCCTTAAAAAATATATGGGCAAAAGATTTTATTAATGACATGGATAAAGCTTATGCCGCTGCAGATATGGTTGTATCACGCGCAGGCGCCATGGCCGTTGCAGAATTATGTGTGGCAAAAAAGCCGGTCATTTTTGTTCCGTTTCCGTTTGCTGCAGAAGATCATCAAACAATGAATGCAAAATATCTGGTTGAAAGAAAAGCTGCGTTAATGGTTAAAGACGAAATGGTAAATACAAGGTTGTTTACAGAAATAACAAGCCTTGCAAAAGATCAGTCAAAACAAAAAGAATTATCAAACAATATAGCGGCATTTGCAGTAAAAGATGCAGCAAAAAAAATAGCAGAAGAAATTTTAAAAAGTATAGGTGAATAAATTATCAACCATACAAAAAATATATTTTATAGGCATTGGTGGCATTGGCATGAGTGCGCTTGCAAGATATTTTAAAAGTCGTGGCGCTGTTGTTAGTGGTTATGATAAAACGATCACATTACTTACACGCGAACTGGAAGCAGAAGGTATTGATGTGCATTTTGAAGAAGATATAAATATGATTCCGAAAGATGCAGATGTGGTTGTGTACACACCCGCAATTCCTGCAGATCATGAAGAATTAATTTATTATAAAGAAAATAATTATACAGTTGTAAAGCGCAGCGATATACTGCAATGGATAACTGAAAGTACTTACAATATATGCGTTGGGGGAACACATGGCAAAACAACCGTAACCACCATGATAGCGCACATGCTTCGTGACAGTGGTTATGGTTGCAACGCCTTTTTGGGCGGCATCTCATCAAATTACAAAACTAATTTCTGGAGCAGTGAAAATAATGTTGCTGTAATTGAAGCAGATGAATATGACAGAAGCTTTTTGAAACTATCGCCTGATGTTGAAGTGATCACAGCAATGGATGCAGACCATTTAGATATTTATGGTTCTGTTGCAGACTTGGAAAATGCCTTTGTTGATTTTTCAAAAAGAATAAAAAATAATGGTTGCCTTGTTTCTAAATGCGGATTAAGAAGAAGTAAAGATTTGAAAGCATCAACACATTATACGTATGCTTATGATAATAAAGCAGCTGATGTTTACGCAGATGATATTGAAGTGATAAATGGCGCTTATAAATATAATGTAATAAGCAAAGAATGGAAGCTTCAAAATGTTGAGTTGCACATGGGTGGTTTGCATAATATCGAAAACACTATTGCTGCAATAACTGTTGGAAAATATTTGAAGATTGATGATGATAAAATAAAAAAATCAGTTAAAAATTTCAAAGGGGTTCATCGCAGGTTTGAATATGTGTTGGGTGGTCCGAATCCCTCTCCTTTGGAGAGGGGCAGGGGTGAGATCGTTCTTATTGATGATTACGCACATCATCCTGCAGAAATAAAAGCATTATTAAGCGGAGTAAGAAGTTTATATGGTAATGAAAAGTTAACCGTGATTTTTCAACCGCATTTATACAGCAGAACAAATGATTTTTCAGATGAGTTTGCACATAGTTTAGATATGGCTGATGAAGTGATCTTGTTACCAATTTATCCTGCACGCGAAGTGCCGGTGGAAGGAGTAACAAGTGAGCTGGTGTTGAATAAAATGCAGTTGCCGCAAAAACAAATTCTTGATAAAAATGCAATGCTGGATTGGGTAAGATTATACAAGCCAAAATTATTGGTGATGTGCGGCGCCGGTGATATTGATGCATTGGTTGAATCTGTAAAAGAAATTTTAATGGAGAGATAAAGTGAACTGGAATTAGTAATTGGGAAAAAAATAATTCATAAATATAAAATATTGCTCCAAGGGAGCACCCTGTTTATAGAACATGAGTGTAAAAACTAAAATAAAAACAATTAGCTGGTCAGTGCTGGGTTTATGCTGCGTTCTGCTGCTTGTTGCTGCTATGAAATCAAAAGACTCAAAAGCATGTGCATCTGTTGAAATAAATATTGAAGGCGCAGCGCAGTATAAGTTTATTAAAAAAGCTGATGTGCTAAATGTATTGAATCAAAATAATATTAATGCCGGTAAAACTTTGGAAGATATTAATTTGAGAAAAGCTGAACAGCAGTTAGAGCAAAATGCCTGGATAAAAGATGCTGAATTATTTTTTGATAATCATCAGGCGTTGCATGTAAATATTTCAGAGCGCGAACCCATTGCAAGAGTATTTACTATGAGCGGCAATTCATTTTATATAGACAGTACAGGTTTGCGTTTGCCTGTAAATGAAAATGCAACTGCAAGAGTAATTGTATTCACATCATTTCCATCTGATAGAAAAGTATTATCAAAACCCGATAGTTTGGTGTTGGATGATATAAAAAGATTAACGCAGTATATAAGCGCTGATAGTTTTTTAAATGAACAAACAGCACAAATAAATATAACACAACAACGCACTTACGAAATCACACCTGTAATTGGCAACCAGGTAATAAAAATTGGTAATGCGGATAGTTTGAATGAAAAATTTACAAAGCTGCTTGCGTTTTATAGACAGGTTTGGAGTAAGGTTGGTTTTGAAAAATACAGTGTGATTGATGTGCAATATGATGGGCAGGTTGTAGCAGTAAGAAGGGGTGAAAGTTATTCTATTTCTGATACGGCAAAAGCAATGCGGCAACTAAAACAGGCAGATATAAAACTCAATACAGTTTTGAATGATACAACATATTCAGCACCAATTTCAAAACCGGTGGCAGTTGAAAATGTAATTGATCTGTCAAATAATACAACAACGAAAACAGCAGTAAAAAAACCGGCAGAAAAAACAAATCAATCAGCGAATAAAAAAATAAACAGTAAGAAAAAGCTGTCGGTAAAAAAGCCTAAAGCAGTGATGAAAAAACATTAATAAACAACAAACTTTTTTATAAAACAACAACAACTAAAACAGAATCTATGAACCAAAGTACAAACGGCGAATTAAAACCTGTGTATGATGATACAGGTATGCCGATTATTGTAGGGCTTGATATTGGCACTACGAAAATCGCCGCCATTGCCGGGCGAAAAAATGAATACGGCAAACTCGATATTCTTGGGTTTGGTCGTGCAGACAGCAACGGTGTTCAGCATGGTCAGGTGCTGAATATTGATCAAACCATTAAAGCAATTCAGATGGCTCTGGCGAGTTGCACAAAAAGCAATCCTGATCTTGAAATTAAAGATGTGTATGTTGGCGTTGCCGGACATCACATAAAAAGTTTGCAAACACGCGGCGACATTGTGCGCCAGAATTCTGAGATTGAAATTGTACGATCAGAAATTGATCTGCTTGTAGAAAATCAACGCAAGACTTTTATTCCTGCAGGCGACCAGATCATTGATGTGATACCGCAGGATTTTCATGTTGATAATTATCAGAACATAAAAGATCCTGTTGGTTACAACGGCGTAAAAGTGGGCGCAAATTTTCACATCATCACCGGCGACAGAAATGCGATTCGCAATATTTATCGCGCTGTTGATAAAAGCGGTTTAAAAACAAAAGACCTCGTGTTGCAACCGCTTGCATCATCAAGTGCAGTGATGAGTGATGTTGATATGGAAGCGGGTGTTGCCATTCTTGATATTGGCGGCGGCACAAGTGACCTTGCAGTTTTTTATGATGGCATTTTAAAACATACAGCAGTAATTCCGTTTGGTGGTGAAAATATTACCAACGATATACGCATGGGTTTAGGTGTGTTGAAAAGCCAGGCAGAAGCGATGAAAGTTCAGTTTGGGACAGCGTTGGCTGATGAAGCTAAAGCAAATGCATTCATTACAATTCCCGGTATAAAAGGAATGGCGCCAAAAGAAATAAGCGTAAAAAATCTTGCAGCCATTATACAGGCAAGAATGGGTGAGATACTTGATTTTGTTACCTATCATATAAAACAAATTGGGTTAGACAGCCGCGCTTTAAATGGAGG
>JBDTLW010000289.1:0-4245 GCA_039934575.1 Parafilimonas sp.
TATTTACTTTAGGCGGGCAGAAAAAAACCTTTGTAAAAACATTTACAATAAACGCCGTGTTTAATGATGTAGGTGGCTTACTAAAAGGCGGCAATATTTGGTTCTCCGGTGTAAAAGTAGGTACGGTAAAAAAAATAAGTTTTTATGGAAATTCACAGGTAGAAGTTGCCATGAGCATTGTAGATGAAGCGCAATCGCATATACATAAAGATGCAAAAGCAAAGATTGGTTCTGATGGTTTGATAGGAAACAAAATCATAATTATTTATGGCGGAAATGCTACCGCTCCAATAGTAGAAAAAAATGATTTTTTAACTGTAGAAAAAGCCCTCAGCACAGAAGATATGCTGGCAACTTTGCAAGCGAATAATTTAAATCTGCTAAGCATAACAAATCATTTTAAAAGCATCAGCAAAAGCATAGATAGCGGAAAAGGAACACTGGGCACTTTGTTAAATGATACAGTCATTGCAAATAAACTAAGTGTTACAGTTAATGATTTGCAGGCAACTATGGCAAACTTTAAAGCAGCATCAGTAAACAGCAAAGCTGTAATATCTAACCTTCAAAGTTTTTCGGGAAAATTAAATGAGCAGGGTAATTCAATACATGACCTTGTAACTGATACTACGATTTATACGAACATTAAAGGAACTATGTTGCAATTACAGAATGCTGCTAATTCTGTTTCTCAGTTCACGGCTAATTTAAAAACTATAAGCGACAGGTTAAATGAAAAAGACAATACAGTTGGTGTGTTGTTGAATGATCCTGCCGCAGCCTCATCTTTAAAAAATACTTTAAAAAATCTTGAAACAAGCAGCCAGAAATTAGATGAAGACCTTGAAGCTTTACAGCATAATTTTTTATTAAAAGGTTATTTCAGAAAAAAAGAAAAAGCAAAGCCGCAATAAGTACTTATAAAGTATCATTATGTTTAATTAATTATGCAACCAACAACATCAAAAAGTTTCTGGCAATTTGATTGCAACTATTGGTTTCAGAAATTAAACAGTTCAGATAAAGGATTAACCCAAACAACTGCTGATGAAATTTTAAAACAAGCAGGCATCAGCAGAAAAGGAAAATCTGCTCTCGAAAAAAATTTCCTGCTTTTTATCGGGCAATTTAAAAGCCCATTAATGCTGCTGCTTATCGGCGCTGTGATTATCTCTGCTTTTTTAGGCGATACTTCCGACGTTTTTATTATTCTTTTTATTGTTTTATCAACCGGCTTATTAAGTTTTTTTCAGGAAAGAAATGCAGGTAAGGTTGTAGAAAAACTTCAATCACTCATTGGTTTAAAAAGTACGGTGCTGCGCGATGGAACGCCGAAGGAAATTATTTCTTCTTATATCGTTTCAGGCGATGTGCTTTTATTTAAAGCAGGTGATATGATACCGGCGGATTGCCTGCTGATAGAATCAAATGAATTGAATGTTAATGAAGCAAGCTTAACCGGAGAATCGTTTCCTGAACGAAAAGAAGCAGGTATTATAGATGAACAAACGGAATTATCAAAGCGCACCAATTGCTTGTGGGAAGGAACCAATGTTGTAAGCGGAACGGCAAAAGCGTTGGTAATACAAACCGGCAGCAAAACTATTTTCGGAAGTATAATTCAAAGCACTTCAACCAATGTTGAAACCACGTTTGAAAAAGGCATTAAAGACTTTGGTTATTTCCTGATGAAGATAACGCTTGTTCTTTGCGTTTTTATTTTAGTAGTGAATTTGCTTAATCATAAAAATGTAATTGAATCAGCATTGTTTGCATTGGCTTTGGCGGTTGGTATGGCGCCAGAACTATTGCCTGCGATTACCACTATTGCTATGAGCGCCGGAGCAAAACGCATGTTGGAAAAAAAAGTGATCGTTAAGAAATTATCTTCTATTCAAAACTTAGGTGAAGTAAATTTATTATGTACTGATAAGACCGGAACAATAACAGAAGGAGCTATTATTGTTGATAGTATTGTTGATTATTCAGGTAAGGAAAATGACTATGCAAAAACGCTTGCTTGCTGGAATGCAACCTTTGAAACAGGTTATGCAAATCCTATTGATGAAGCGCTTAAAAAAATAAAGATTGATTCAGTTGAACTTCCAAAAAAAACCGGCGAAATTCCTTATGATTTTATTCGCAAACGGTTAAGCATTTCTGTAGATACCGGTAAAGAAAAATTGCTTATCAGCAAAGGCGCTTTTACGCAAATTGAAGGCATCTGCACAAATCTTCGCTTAGCGGATGGAAGCATCGAAACTTATGCAAATCACCACGAAGAAATTAATAAACAGTTTGAACAATATGGCGAAAAAGGTTTCCGTGTTATTGCTGTTTGTTATAAAACTATTTCAAAAGACAGCATTACAAAAGAAGATGAAACAGCAATGATATTTGCAGGTTTTATTTTGCTGCAAGATCCCGTTAAACGGGATATTATTGATACCATCAAAGAACTAAAAAAACTACAGGTTAATTTAAAAATAATAACAGGCGATAATAAAAATGTAGCCAAATCTATCGGGTTAAATATTGGAATAATAAACCCGATAATAATGACAGGAAAAGAAGTTGCCGGCATTAGCATTGAAGCGTTGGTACAAAAAGTAAAAGGCACGCACATTTTTGCAGAAGTTGAACCGCAGCAAAAAGCAAAGATCATACAAGCGTTGAGAAAAACATTTACTGTTGCTTATATGGGTGATGGCATTAATGATGTATCGGCTATTAATGTTGCCGATATAGGTATCTCGGTAGAAAATGCTGTAGATGTAGCCAGGGAAGCTGCTGATTTTGTATTGATGGAAAAAAATTTATCAGTATTGGTTGATGGTATTAGAGAAGGAAGAAAAACATTCGCCAACACGCTCAAATATATTTACATCAGCACCGGTTCTACGTTTGGAAACATGTGCAGTGTTGCAGTGGCTTCACTTATACTTCCGTTTTTACCCATGTTGCCCAAGCAAATATTGCTAACTAATTTTCTTACCGATTTTCCATACCTAACTGTTGCCTCTGATAATGTAGATGAAGAGCAATTGGAAAAACCAGGCAAATGGAATTTAAAGCTGATTCGTAATTACATGGTTGTTTTTGGTGTGCATAGCTCGCTATTTGATTTGATAACATTCCTGGTATTGCTGTATGTTTTAAAAGTAAAAGAATCAGGTTTTCAAACAGGATGGTTTATTGAATCAGTGTTATCAGAACTGTTTATACTTTTCATTATACGCACTCATAAAAACTTTTTTAAAAGCAAACCCGGTAGTTATCTTTTCCTGTTAAGCATTATTGGTTTTGTAATTACAGTGGCATTACCTTATTTGCCGTTTGCAGGTAAATTAGGGCTTGTGCCTTTGCCCTTCTTAAATTTTGTAGTGATCATTCTAATAGTTCTTGCATATATCATTACAGCAGATATTTTGAAAGTTTGGTTCTTTAAAAAGTATGCAACAAGATAAATAAACAATCAAATTTTTAATAGGATTATTCCTTCCACTTCCATGCTCTTATTTCGGGCATATCAATTCGATTCTGCCTGATATAATTTTTGTGCTCAACCAATTTATCTTTCATTTCCTGCTATGATAAGTTATGAGCTGCAAATATTTTTTTATATTTAATATCTTTTAAGTAAAGCGATCTTTTCATTTTTTGGATTGAAGTAATTGTTCAAACAATTTTTTATTTTCTTCTGATGCTTCTATCTATTTTCAACGCGATTGAAACGTATAAAAACTGAATTGTTATTTACAGCAATTGTGTTTTACGTAAGGGCACTAAGTGTACATTAATACTTCCTATATTGAAAACTCGATAGCCCTTGGCTTTCCCGCAATGGCTTTTTAAGGAGACTGTGCGGCGAAGTGAAAATTTTGCTTATGAAGTGATTACAGTTACAACTTCAACAAGTGAATCAAAATGAATTTTGTCTTTGCTTTCTACTGCATCAATTACAATAGTTACAATGTCGGTGCATTCTTGCAAGTCAGGAAAATTTAATGCTCTTGATAAAGAGTTGCCATGAGAATAGTGATGAATGAATTTCAAAACTCTGTCTCTAACAACACTGTCATCAATGAGAAATTCAAGTTTGGTTTCCAAACCAATGTGTTTAGGAACTTTGAAACTTAAGAAAGCTTCAAGGTATCGTCTCATTAAGTTTGGCAAATTATAGAGTTGATAAAAGTCCGTTGACGGTGCTGTTTTGAAACAATGAATCAACCAAAACAAATAATG
>JBDTLW010000290.1:0-4216 GCA_039934575.1 Parafilimonas sp.
CAGGTTATTGCAACAAACATTCACACCATTAAAACAGAAGATAGTTTGCAGACCGTTGCCCGCATGCCCGAAGCACAACGTACAGCACTGATTAAAAAAACAGTAAGACAATTAAGAAAAGCGCAGGGCTTAAAAGAAGATGACAGTGCAAGCTCAACATTTGTAAATCCTGCGGTACAACTAAGCAGTAATAATTCCAGCGCTGCTAATAATGATCTTTTTGCTGCGCAGGCTTCTGCAAAAGGAGATTGGTATTTCAATAATACTACATTGAAAAGTACAGGCTTTACTACGTTCAGATCTACATGGGGCAACAGACCTGATGTAGATGACTGGCGCAGAATAGATGCAGTGACCAAGCAAATTGCTTCGGCGAGTAAGGGCAATCCTGATGAACCCGATGACTCAGATGCCTCAGCTATATCTCCGGATCTTCAACCGAATGCTTTAACATCAGGCTCGCCGCAGGATGAATTAATGAGTGGTGAAATTAGCTACGATGCTTTGCTGGCTTATCTTCCGTTAACTGAAGACAAGCTGAATGAATCAAATAAAAAAATTGCTGAAGCTTTATTTAATAACGGACAGCAATTTCAAAATGAACTGGAAGATTACAATGCTGCAATTCAATCTTATGATACTTTAATAAATCGTTTTCCGGATAATGATCATCTTGAAGAAGCGCTGTTTGATCTATATTATTGCTACAATAAATTAGGGAAGAAATTTTCAGCAGATTCTGCCCGTACGGCTTTGAATACAAAATATAAAGATGGTAAGTATGCTGCTATGTTGAGTAATAAGCCAAAAGCAAATGGACCCAAAGCAGAAGATGCAGCAACCAAAGAATATGAAAAGATATATGACCTGTTTATTGAAGGAAATTTTGAGGAAGCAAAAGCTGCAAAAGCTGCTGCTGATAGCGTATATGGAAAGTCTTACTGGACACCGCAATTGCTGTATATAGAATCAATTTATTTTGTTTCAAAACATGAAGACAGCAGCGCCATTGAAACGCTTACACAAATTACCGATCAGTTTGCAAGTTCTCCATTGGCACAAAAAGCAACAACAATGATCGAGGTATTAGGTCGTCGCTCTGAAATTGAAGCCTATCTTACCAACCTGCAGATAACACGTTTACCTGAAGATGAACCTTCAGCCGTGATAAATCTTAATCCGGTAGAAAACATTATTGAAAAGAAAGGAATAAAAAGTGATTCTATGGTTACCAAGCCTGCTGATAAAGTGGTGAAGGCAAATGTAGATACGATGAAAACAATTTCAGGCTCTGTGCGTACGTATGTGTTTAATGCATCCGATCAGCAGTTTGTAGCTATACTTTTAAACAAGGTTGATCCTGTGTATGCAAATGAAACACGCAATGCTTTTAACAGGTACAATCAAATTAATTTTTATAACCAGAAAATAAATATTACCTCTTCAAAACTTAATGATTCTTTGAATGTGGTTTTGGTGGGACCTTTTACTGATGCAGCTTCAGCACTCATTTATGTTGACAAAGTAAAACCTAAAGCGCCGTCTGCAATTATACCCTGGCTTAAACCTGAAAAATATAGTTTTACAATTATCAGTCAGCCAAATCTGGATATACTAAATGATACAAAAGATTTGAATGGATATGAATCGCTGATAGAACAAGTGTTGCCAGGAAAATTTTAATAATTAATGAATGAGTAAACGTATCACTAAAAACAAAAAAAATATATCAGGAATAAAAAGATCTGTAAAACTTTTATGGAGTGCTTTTTTTATAGGTCTTGGTTTAGCTGTTTTAATAATTATCGCCGCAGATTTTGGCTGGTTAGGAAAAATGCCCTCCATTGAAGAATTGCAAAATCCTACTGCTTCACTTGCAAGCCAGTTATATGCGGATGATGGAACATTAATGGGAAAATATTATTTGCAGGATAGAGTGAATGTAAAATATAATGACATCAGCAAATATGCCATAGAAGCATTGGTGGCAACAGAAGATGAACGTTTTTATGATCACAGCGGCATTGATCCGAAATCTACAGCCAGAGCAATATTTTTTCTGGGAAGTCAGGGTGGCGGAAGTACCATCACCATGCAAACTGCAAAGAATCTTTTTACTGATTACAGCGCTAACTTTTTTGTACGCATTCCTCAAAAAATAAAAGAAGGAATTATTGCTATAAAGCTTGAACGGAATTTTACTAAAGAAGAAATTATCACGCTTTATTTAAACACAGTTCCGTTTAGTGATAATGTTTATGGAATTCGTAATGCAGCAAAAACTTTTTTTCAAAAAGAACCAGACAGGCTTAGTGTTGAAGAGGCTGCAACACTTATAGGCATGGTGAATGCACCCACTGCTTACAACCCGAGAACTTATCCGGCAAGAGCAAAAGACAGAAGAGATTTTATTCTGAACAAAATGGTAAACAGCAATTACATTACACAAGCTGCAGCCAATATACTTATTGCAAAACCCATTGTGCTTAATTACTCTAAGCTAAACGAGAATACAGGGCTTGCGCCTTATTTCAGAATGGTGTTGGGTGAAGAGATGAAGAAGTGGTGCAAGAGCCATACAAAAGCAAACGGAGATCATTATAATCTGTATATGGATGGTTTGAAAATTTACACAACCATCAATCCTAAAATGCAATTAGATGCAGAAGAAGCTGTGGCAAAACACATGGCATACATGCAAAAAATTCTCAACTCACAAAAAGATATAAAAACTGGTTCTGTTTGGAAAGGCCATGAAAATGTATTGGATGCTGCAATGAAAGTAAGTGACCGCTGGAAGAATTTAAAAGACCAGGGTTTATCTGATGATGATATACAGAAAACATTTTTCGTTCAAACAAACATGAAGGTTTTTGCATGGAATAATAACCGGCAAAAAGATACTGTGATGACGCCTTATGATTCTATAAAATATTGCCGGCAAATGCTTGAGTGCGGGTTTATGGCAATGGATCCTTTAAGCGGGTATGTAAAAGCCTGGGTTGGTGGTATTGATTTTAAGAACTTTAAATACGATCATGTAAATATCAATACGCGCAGGCAGGTGGGCTCAACTATAAAGCCTTTATTATACAGCCTTGCTATTGAAGATGCCGGCTTTACACCAAATACAATGGTGGTTGATCAGCAGCAAAGTTTTGGTCAGTATGGCTTAGTGCCTGCAACAAGTACTTCCTGCACCGGCAATACAATTCCCATGAGTGCAGCGCTTGCTTTTTCGCGCAACTGTGCTACCGCTTATATCATGAAACAATTGGGAGGCGATAAGGATAATCAGGGCGCTCAGCGTTTTGTAGATTTTTTAAAAACCTGTAATGTGCAAACGTCAAAAATAGAACCATATCCTTCTATTGCATTAGGCGCCTGTGAAATTTCTTTGTATGAAATGCTGCAGGCTTACAGCATGTTTCCCGGCAGAGGTTTTAATGTAAAGCCAATGTATATAACGCGTATTGAAGATAAAAATGGCAACGTGCTTGAAACAAGAACATCGCAACGCAAAGAAGTTATCAGCGATGTGACGGCTTATTTTATTATTAGTATGATGCAGGGTGTTGTAAAGTTTGGCACCGGCAGAAGAATGTGGAGCTATGGCGTAAAAGGAAGTATTGCCGGCAAAACGGGTACAACAAATGACAATAGTGATGCCTGGTTTATTGGATATACGCCGCAATTACTTTGTGGTGTTTGGTCTGGTTGTGATGACAGGTTTATTCGTTTCAACGCTACAACAAATGGACAGGGCGCTTCTGCAGCTTTGCCTGTGTGGGGATATTTTTATAGCAAGGTTGAGAAAGATAAAACATTACCTTATTCTGATACAGCAGATTTTGCAAAACCGGCTATTGGTATTAGTGAACCTAATTACGATTATATCAACAATACACAAATGGATTTAGGTGCGCAGGGCGATGATATTGGTAATGGTCAGTCATCAGATTATGAACAGGGATATGGAAATACCAACCCGGAAAATATTGCGCCGGAAAGCAACACGCAGAATTTGTATGATGATGATCAATCGCCAACCGGTGAAAGTAAAAAGCTGCCGGGAAATGATAACAGTAAAAATCCTCCAAATAAAACCAACAATACAAAACAACCTTTAGATACTGCACATAAACCTAAAGCGTTGATGCCAAAAAAAGATGGCGGTGGGAAGTAATGGTGAAATTTGATTGATGCGATTAAAATA
>JBDTLW010000291.1:0-4191 GCA_039934575.1 Parafilimonas sp.
TCCAACACAGGCTAATGCAATTGTAACCGCAGGATTAAGGTGTGCACCACTTGCAGAAGCACTTACAAAAACGCCTGTAAATACTGCCATTGCCCAACCCATTGTTATAACTATCCATCCGCTGTTAAAGCCATTTGTTTTATTGAGCAATACATTGGCAACAACGCCATCGCCCAAAATAATTAATAATGCAGTGCCAACAATCTCACCGGTAAAAGCAGTCATAGATTAAAATGTTTTAATTGTTTCAGTATTTCAGAATTCACAAGTTTACGAAGTTTTTTCAATGCATAAATTAATTACTAATAATGCACACTATTAATCGTTATTACGAATTTTCTTCCCAAACCTGCACCAGGTTCACCAACACTTCAACAGCTTTTTCCATATCCTTCACACCTATCCATTCATGCTTGCTGTGTATTGCCTGCATGCCTGTAAAAATGTTAGGGCATGGCAAGCCCATAAAACTTAAACGACTTCCATCTGTGCCGCCGCGTATAGGCTCATTAATTGTTTTTAATCCTGCACGTTTGTATGCTTGTTTTGCAAATGCTGCAACCTTTGGATGGTTATCCAATACTTCTTTCATGTTCCTGTATTGCTGCTTTATTTTAAATTCCATTGTTGCTTTTTTGGAATGCTTTTTTAAAATTTTTTTTGCAATGTCTTTTAAGCGTTCTTCATATTTTGAAAGATTAATTGTATCAAAATCACGAACAATAAAATCAATGGTTGCTTTTTCTGCAATGCCATTTATAGCAACAGGATGTACGAACCCTTTTCGCTTGGAAGTTGTTTCCGGGCTCCATTCATCTGCCGGTAAAGCAGCAACAATTTCACCCGCAATTTTTATTGCATTCACCAATTTATTTTTTGCATAACCGGGATGTGCAATTACACCATGAATTATAATTTGTACGCCATCCGCACTGAATGTTTCATCTTCCAGTGTGCCTGCTTCTCCTCCATCCAAAGTATAAGCATAGTCTGCCTGCAGTTTTTTAAGGTTTACTTTTGCTGTTCCTTTCCCAACTTCTTCATCAGGCGTAAATAAAATTTTTATTACTCCGTGTTTTATTTCAGGATGTGTAATAAGATAATTTGCCATGTCCATAATTATAGCAACCCCACTTTTATCATCTGCACCTAACAAGGTTAGTCCGCTCGCTGTTATAATATCGCTTTGTTTATGTTCTTTTAAATAAGGATAATCTTTTTTTGAAATTACCTGCGTAGTATCATCGGGCAACACAATATCTTTTCCATCATAATTTTTATGCAGTATAGGTTTTACGTTGGTCCCGCTGCAATCCGGCGCTGTATCCACATGGCTGCAAAAACAAATTACCGGTATTTTTTTCTTTGTGGTTGATGGAATGCTTGCATATACATAACCATATTCATCTGCATGTGCATCGTTCAACCCAATATGCTTTAATTCTTCAGCGAGCAGATTGCTTAAATCTTTTTGCTTTTGTGTTGAAGGATTTGCACTGCTTGTTGGGTCACTTTGCGTGTCTATCGTTACATAACGCATAAATCTTTCTGTAACTGTATGTTTATAACCTTGCATCATCTTATTAATTTATTACAGCAAATAAACAGCTTATATAAATTATTTTATCATAATTCAATTAATTCTTAATTTTCATTAACCAAAAAAATAATCTATGAAAATTTTTATCGGTTCTCTAATTGGCGCCATCATAATTTTTTTGTTCCAGTTTCTTTCATGGGGAGTTTTAAATCTTCATTACGCTGCGCAACAATACACGCCAAAACAAGACAGCATTCTTGCTTATTTAAACACACAGTTTGATTCAAGCGGCGGATATTATTTACCAACAACACCAAAAACCGCTTCATCAAAAGACATGGAATCTGCTCTGGAAGCATCTATGGGCAAACCCTGGGCGCAGATACTTTATCATAAAAGCCTCGATACAAACATGGGCATCAACATGGTAAAAAATCTTATTACCAATTTTATAATGGTATTGTTTTTTTGCTGGATAATTTCAGGTTATGCTGCCAATAGTTTTGGTAAAACTTTTATAGCTGCTGTTCTTACCGGCTTAATAATATTTCTGCACAGCGCATATACTATTCATATATGGTATGAGACCTTTGACCTGCAGGCACATTTAGCAGATTATCTTGTTAGCTGGGGATTAACCGGCATCTGGCTTGGCTGGTGGCTGAACAGGCGCAAGTGAATTTTAATAATTTAATGGCATAGGTCTTTGCTTTCATAAAATGATTACGGATAACCATGTTTATTTCAAGAACTTATTAAGTAAATATTAATTGATTTTAAACTAAAAGAGCTGCTTCGATTTGAAGCAGTTCCTTTAGTTATTTTTAGCAACATTAAAACACATGATCCGGTTTTAGTAACTGCGGATACTGTTTTTGAAAATCTTTTATTTCAGGAATAGAAACATATTGCACATAACTGCTGTTTGGATTATGCTCAATATAATTTTGATGATAATCTTCTGCTACCCAGAATTTAGTGAACGGCATTACCTGTGCAGCAATTGGTTTTTTGTATTTGCCTGATGCAGTCAATGCTTTTATTTGATTTTCTATTATTGATTTTTCCTGCGTCGTACGGTAAAAAGCGATAGAACGATACTGCGTTCCATGATCAGGTCCCTGCCCATTTACCTGCGTTGGATCCTGTCCTGCAAAGTAAACTTTTACCAATGTTTCAAAACTTATTTGCTTTGGATCGTAATAAACATTCACCGTTTCTGCGTGACCAGTATTGCCTGTTTCAATCATTTCATAATTTGGGTTTGCAGTTGTACCGCCCGCATAACCTGACACCGCTTCTTTAACGCCTTTTACACTTTCAAATAAAGCTTCTTCATGCCAGAAACAACCGGCTGCAAAAGTGGCTACACTG
Source organism: Parafilimonas sp. (assembly GCA_039934575.1). GTDB lineage: Bacteria > Bacteroidota > Bacteroidia > Chitinophagales > Chitinophagaceae > Parafilimonas. Next base: position 2,915 of record JBDTLW010000291.1, read on the forward strand.
TAATTGTTATACTGGCTTGCAGCAAGATGATCATCTGCTGCCGGGGTATTTTTATTTTTTTGCGCACACGCTGATAATGCTAATATGCAAAAGAGAAAAATTGAAAACTGTCTCATATAATAATTTGAGTGAATTTACGAACGCTAATCAGTAATGGATGTTAACAGAGCGTAAATTAGTTTCATCTAAAAACAATATTATGCAGAAGCATTCTTAAAAAACCGAAGGATATTTTTCATATTTGAGTTTACAATTTCACTCAGACCATTTTTACTTTTAATCAATCAAAAAATATGGTCAGGTTTTAATAATTGCGGATATTGATTTTGAAATTTTTTTATTGCAGGAATAGATATAATATGAATATAATCTGCAACTGATTTGTTTAAATTCTTTTCTATATAATCCTGGTGGTAATCTTCTGCAACCCAAAATTTTGTAAACTGCATAACCTGCGTTTCCACGCGTGCCTTATACTTGCCTGATAAATTTATTGCCCGTATTTGATTATCTATTACCTGTTTTTCAAATGGTGTTCTAAAAAAAGCAATTGAACGGTATTGTGTGCCGTGATCCATTCCCTGCCCGTTAACCTGTGTTGGATTTTGTCCGGCAAAAAAAACCTCCACAAGTGTTGCATAGCTTACAAGTTTTGGATCATAATAAACCATAACAGATTCTGCATAACCTGTTGTACCTGTTCTTACAGATTCATACGTTGGATTTTCGGTGGTGCCGCCTGCATAACCTGACACTGCTTCCTTAACACCTTTTATACTTTCAAACAAAGCTTCTTCATGCCAGAAACAACCTGCAGCAAAAGTAGCAACACTGTAATTTTTGTAATCATCTGAAGATATATGATCAAATACAATAGAAGTTTTATTCTGTGCAAATGAAACCACAGTAATCATAGTTAGAATAACGGAGTAAAAAAATTTCATTAAAAAAATCTTTTAAATAATTAAGAATTTTAAAACTGAGTATTAATATTAAGAGCGCACTATCAGGATGGATAGTGAAGATAGATAATTAATGCATAAATACTTCACGAAAACGGGCAAGATATTTTCCTATTATATCAAATTCAATATTAACAACAGAACTATTTTTTATATGCTGAATATTTGTATGCTGATACGTGTAAGGAATGATAGCCACTTTAAAGCTATTAAACTTTATATCAAATGCAGTTAAGCTTATACCGTTTACACATACAGAACCTTTCTCAATTATAAGATGCGTAAACTCTGCAGGAATTTGAAAACGAAATTCCC
>JBDTLW010000292.1:0-4190 GCA_039934575.1 Parafilimonas sp.
ACCAATATCCACTCATAACAGTTCGGCGCCCATAGTGCAACCCTGTCGCCTTTTCGTACATCAATTGCAAGAAAAGCCTTCGCAACTTCTTCCACCTGTTGCCATAATTGACTATATGATGCTTTATAGTTTTGATGAACCGAGATAAGGGCCTCCCGATCCGGAAATTTTGTGCAGGTGTTAAAAAGATTTTCACCGATTGTTTCACCCAGCAACGGCACTGCACTTGCGCCATGGGAATATGATTTTTTATTCATATAGCATGAAGAATGGTAACGATAAATTTAATGCCATTTTATTGAAGAATTATTTTCCTTGGAATGTTTGCTTGTAATGCTTTGTGTGTTTGCAGGAATATTGCAGCTTCATTCACGCAATTCTTTTAAGGAAACCTGATTCAGAACTTGAGATGAGCTTTTATTTATACGAGGTTCATTTCATGCTTCTATCCGTTTATTGAAATAATTCTTCAATAATTTTATTTGTATAAAAAGCATTACCGGTAATAATGCGATTGCATAAAAAGTGATGACGGAGAATTTAATTACCGGTAAGTTTTTTAAAATATCATTTGCCTTTATACTAAAATCAAGATTTTGATACCAGCTAACAGATTGAACATTGCCGCTAATAATGGTATAGACTATTAATACAATAATAATCCCGAGAATAATAAACCAGCTCTTTTTTGAAATTAAAGGTTTATAAACCGTTGCATCATTCATTTTTGCAGACAGTACTTCAAACATTACTTTTGAAGTAAAACCAGTTGAAGGGTTTTCCAATGAAGTTTCCTGCATTACCTTCTCAACTAATTTTTCAAGATCTTTATCTGTGTTCATTTTCATAATAAGATGATATTTCAGGTTCTAAATGTTCTCTCAAAATAGCTGTAAGTTTTTTCCTGCTCCGGTAAAGCTTTATTTTTACATGGTTAGCTGTTATGCCAATGATCTTTGATATTTCTTTTACAGATTGCTCTTCAAAATAATATAGTGTTAATAAAAAACTGTCTTCACCAGGTAATGAAAGCAAACAATCCTGTATCATTTGTTTACGCTCTTTTTCTTCCAGGCTGTCAAGTGTATTGTTAAGTGACGCAACCTGATCATCTGTGTAATCATCAATTGCAACAACATGTTGATCCTTGTTATTTTTTTTCATATAGTCAAGGCAAGTATTATAAGCTACTTTATAAAGCCATGTTGAAAATTTAGATTCGCCCTTAAACCTACCTAATGATTTGTAAACTTTAATAAACGCATCCTGGCACACTTCCTCAGCTTCTTCCCTGCTTTTAATCATTTTCAACGCCAGGGTAAATACAATATCCTTATACTTCTCTACCAATAATGCAAATGAAGCCGTGTCACCTTTAATTACAAGGTCTATATAATGTTTGTCATCTATAACAGTCATGTGATTAATAATAAGACGAGCATAAACAAGGTCAGGTTACGGTTGCTAAAAAAATAGTTTTAGTATTTCTGTAACCAACCGTAAACTAATGCAGTCAAATATTATGAAACGAATAAAATTACTCAATTAAAAAACAAAAAGTTATGCCACAAATAATAATCCCAATAAGTCTCTTTCTTGCAATTTTCGGAATCGTCTATCTTTATTTATCAACAAGAAATAAAGAACGTTTAGCGCTAATTGAAAAAGGTGTTGATGCAGGTATTTTCATGAACGGCAAGCAACATAATTCATTCGGCAAAGTAATTATTTTAAATTTATCGTTGCTATTAATGGGAATCGGCGTGGGCGTTTTTATTGCTTTATTATTAGCAACATATACGTCATTAGATAGTGATGGAATTTATCCGGCAACTATTTTCTTTATGGCAGGTGTTGGACTATTTGCAGGATATAATATGACTAAGAATTTAGATAAAGCATAAACCCGGCTTTAGTTCATACCAGGGAAGTTGATAAAATATCAGCACTTTGAATTAATCAGCGGCAGCAGACAAATAATTTGTTTGCTGCCGCTTATATTTTTCTGTCGGGCATCGTCTGTCGAAGAGGGTGATGCGTTGAAATTAATAACACAGGTAATCCTTGCAGGTAAATAAAAAATACAGTTTGAAATATTTTTAATTGATTTAGCTTGATGTTTTAAAAATAAAAATACTATGCTGAATAACGCATCGTTAGTTGCATGAGATGATGCTTGACATAAAAGCTAAAGATCAATTTATGAATTTGAGTAAGACTGATAGAGATAAGTTGTTGAAGTTTTTGAATAGTTTGTAGGGGTTGCTGAAGTAGCGTGTTTCCTGAAGCGTTGGAGCAAGGCAATCACTTTTTGTGCAGGCTTTTTGTACCTGACTTAGTGCCATGGGTCAGGTTGCTGAGCGTAATACAACTGCTTGCTTATATAAGTTGTCGAAACGGTCTATTCCTTTTGTCCAGCTAACAATGTCTGTATTTATCCAGTTGAGAATTTCTAAAATATTATTGTGGTTTGTAGCCAATGCAGTAAGGTCATTACAAATGGGCTCGTAATGAAAAATACGATTTCTAAATTTGCGAATATAATTGAGCTTGTAGGCAATTTTATCCCTGCGTTTGTTTGCTGTGTCCAACAAAGGGAAAGCATACATTAAAGGTTTCCAAAAGTCTTTTGCATATTGCTTATTGAAAAGTGAAGTCCAAAAGCCAAAGGTCAATTCAGCCACTACTTTATCGGCTGTCATTTGGTTCTGCCCTGTAAGAATTTTTCTTTTAGCAATGTTAACCTGGTCGAATAATTCAGGTTGTTTAAACTGTGAAAACCAGTCTGCCAATTTAAAATGTATAGCAAATGAATTATGTATAGAGTTTCTAAGCACTATTTCTAAATTAGAAAGTATTGGATAAAATGATTCTGAAATTTGGGTATTAAGCCTATAATATTCAATAGCTTTTTCTTTATCTGTTGGAAACAATCCGTAATAAGTACTAAGCCTTCTTTCTGAAAGTAATTTTTCTAAGTCTGCTGTATTCATATTTAAGTGTAAAGATGCCTTGCAAATTTAGGATAAAGGATTATATTTGTGAGGCGATACCCGGTAAATCCTCTCTCCCGCATGGGATGATGAAACCGGGTTTTTGTTTTTCAAACTTTACTTATTTTCTTTTTCTCATTCCGCCAAACATTACAAAGGTCCAAATAGCATAATCATTAATCCTTCAGATAAAACACCAGTTGTTTGGAATTTACCAATGTCATAGTTCATTTAATCTTCCAGGCTCATTACACTACAAACTGATACAGCTCAACAACAAGATTTGTTTATACTGTAAAAATTAATTTTGTTGAGTCTCTTACTCTTAATAACAAATCATTTATCAGTTAATTTTATGTTGCATAACATTCAATTAATTAATCAGCATAAAAATTTTAAATGAAGAAATTATTGTTGTTTATTTTTTTACTGATAACAGCCAATGCCGTTTTTGCGCAAACATTAAAATTTTCATCTGCAAATAATAACTGGAATGCAGACAGTCTTGGAAACTTTCGTGCAATTGTACGTGTGCACGATAGCGCTGATGTTGCAAGAGCTTATATAGAATGGAGGCGCAGGGATGAACATCCTGAATTAAAACGCATTATTGTTGTTGATTCCGCAACTGATCAAAAAATTTTAAACATAAAACCAGACAGCATTACACGCGAATCCGGTGAAGTATATTTTCAACCAACATCGGGCGCAGGCACTTACTATGTTTATTATATGCCTTACAAAAATGAAGGCAGAAGCAATTATCCAAAAGGTGTTTATTTAAAGCCTGAACAAACAGCTTCGCAGGCATGGCTGAATAAATTAAACGATTCTATTCCATTCATTTTTGCTTATACAATACAATCTGTCAATGCTTTTAATTCAATGTACCCGATGGAAATAATTGCTGCTAAAAGTGAATCAGATAGTTTATTAAAAAGCGCAGCTAAAAATTTTATTGTCTTTCCTGAAGACAGAATGCATCCTATAAAAATGACAAATGATCTGCCGCAGCGCTGGATTGGAAAAGGTATTCAAACAAGTTTTACCGATACAGCATTAAGAGATGAAAATTTTTCTTTTCAGTTAGGTATTTATGCTTTAAAAGATTTGCAAAATGTGCGGGTAAAATTTACTGACCTGATTTCAGAAAACGGCAATAAAATTTCTACGCAGAATATGTCATGCCTTAATACA
>JBDTLW010000293.1:0-4187 GCA_039934575.1 Parafilimonas sp.
TTTACGTTACCTAAAGGATGGGGCATGGAATTGAGCGGTTACTTTAACAGCAAAGCGGTGTATGGCACCATTGTTGGCTTATCGCAAGGAAGTGCAGATTTTGCTGTTGCTAAAAAGATGATGAAAGATAAAGCCACTTTAAAACTCGGCTTCAGAGATTTTCTTGGTTTGCAGCAATGGAATGGTTACAGCAGGTATCAGAATATTGACGTGACGATTCATAATCGTTGGGACAGCCGTACAGTAAATCTAAGTTTTACCTATCGTTTTAGTAAAGGAAAAGCCGCAGAGCATCGCAATATTGGCGGAGCAGATGAAGAACAAAATCGTGTGAAAGGCGGACGGGGATAAATAAGAATTTGAATGAAAAATGGGAAGTAAGTGCCTTGCTCTTTCTTCTCATTTTTCATTTATGAAACCTGTTCAGTTGAAACCAATGATAAGCTCTGAAAATATTTTGCTTTTTCAAGGCATTCTTCGTAAGAACTTGGTTTTACTATATAAGAATGTGCCCCGAGCTTCAGCATTTGTTCTTTTTCAATATGATTAACTGATGTGGAATAAATGATCACCGTAATATCTTTAAATCTTTCATTTGTTTTAAGCAATTTTAAAACCTGCGTTCCATTAAGTTTAGGCATATTCAAATCTAATACTATCACAGAAGGAAGTTCATTCTCTGAAAGTTTCTCAAGATAAGATAATGCTGTTTCGCCACTTTCTGCATACTGTGTAATATCCGGAGCGCCTATCTCACTAAACGTTTCCTGCATAAGCATTCTGTCTTCATCATCATCATCAACCACCAATATTTTTTTATTTAAATACATATATTTTTTTAGACTAAAAAAAGCTTATTTAATGACAACTTCATTCACTGCCTTTTCATGCAAGGCTTCATTCACGCGCTCAATTATTTTTGATTTTTGATACATCAATTCCTGCTTTAAAGGACCAACAGAAGTATAAATAAAAAGTGTGTTGTTAATGATCTGAATTTTATCTGTGTAGCGGGCAATTGCTTTCCCCATTATTTCTTCCCATACATCTTCAATCTGCACAGCCCTTAAACCGTTTTTAAGTTTGCTTTTATTTAAAAAATCGCGCAGCGCATCGCCAATTTGCATTTGAGCCATTTACAAATTTAAAAAAAACTTACTCACCATTATTAGCCATCTCAGGATTTTTTGCAGCGCTTTTTAGTTTGCTTTTAAAAACTTTTTCAAATTTTTCAACCTTGGGTGCAATTACAAGGCGGCAATACATTTGCCCGGGGTTATAATCAAAATATTTTTGATGGTAATCTTCAGCAGAATAAAAATTTTTATAAGGCTCTATTGCTGTTACAATCGGTTTCCCAAAAGCGGCGCTGTCGTTCAGTGCAACTTTATAATGCTCCGCTTTTTCTTTTTGTTCCGCTGAATGATAAAAAATAACACTGCGGTATTGCGTGCCCACATCATTACCCTGCCTGTTAAGTGTAGTGGGATCATGTGTTTTCCAAAATACTTCAAGCAAGTCATCATAACTGATCACAGATGGATCATAAATAATCTGGCAACATTCTGCATGACCGGTTGTGCCCGTTAAAACTTCTTCATAAGTTGGGTTGGGAACAGAGCCGCCGCTATAACCGCTTTTTACTTTTATCACACCATTCAATCTTTCAAAAATTGCTTCTGTGCACCAAAAACATCCGGTACCAAAACTGGCCGTATCTGTTGTTGTTGCTGCAATATTTTGTTGGTTCATATTTGCGGTTTGGGTGTTATGTTCAGCACAGGAGGTTGCGGAAAAAATTCCTGCAAGGGTAGTAATAAAAGACAGATTCAGCAGGTGAGGAAAATATAAACGCATAATGCAATTAACATTGAAGTTATCAGGAATACAAGTTAATTAACAATTGGGCTGCAATATTTTTTGAAGTCTTTAAATAATGAGTTTAACTTTTTTTTTAAAGTTTTATGGGCGGATGTTTGAAGCTGATTAAATTTATATTTTCTGGATAAAGCATTAAGTAAGCATAATGAAATTTAAAAAACTCAAAGTATCCTGGCTAATATTCAAAGTCGTAAAGAAGACTTTTTGAAGAGAGAATTTTTTTAAAATAAAAAAATGAAATTAGTTGTTAGTATAATCTTATTATTTATTTTCTTGTATGTATTTCTTGTATGTATTTCTTGCTTGGCTATCAGGCTCACACGGGCAAATTCAATTTCGTACTTATATGAAAGAAGATTGGATATTTGCTGGCACGCTACTGTCTTGTCTTTTGGGATCAGCTTTGTTTTTCATTTTATGGCTTTATAAAAAAAAAGATTAAATCGAATAGCAAAATTAAGTTTCCTTTAAAGGGCACAAACATTCAGTTCGCCAAATCAGTTTATCTTTTTAAAACTTTAATCTAAACATTCTATATCAACCCAAATTAATCAACAGTTTTATTCAGCAGTATAACCAATTATCTTTGTCATCTTATGGCAGAAGAAAAATCTTTAAATTTTTTGGAAGAAATTATTGAGCATGATCTGAATAGCGGAAAACATGTTTCTGTGGTTACCCGCTTTCCGCCTGAACCGAATGGTTATTTGCACATGGGTCATGCAACAAGTATTTGTTTAAATTTTGGCTTATCAAAAAAATATGGCGGTTATACCAATTTACGTTTTGATGATACCAATCCTACAACAGAAGAAACAGAATATGTTGACAGCATAAAGAATGATGTGCGCTGGTTAGGGTTTGAATGGAAGAATGAATTGTATGCTTCAGATTATTTTGAAGAGCTCTATCTCTTCGCAATAAAACTAATTCGCAAAGGATATGCTTATGTTGATGATAATAACAGCGAAACCATTGCTGTTGAAAAAGGCACGCCTAAACAAGCCGGTGTAAACAGTAAATTTCGTGATAGAAGTGTTGAAGAAAACCTGCAGTTGTTTGATGAAATGAAAGCAGGAAAATTTAAAGATGGTGAACGTGTGCTGCGTGCAAAGATTGATATGAGCCATCCGAATATGCTGATGCGTGACCCGGTTATGTATCGCATAAAACATGCGCATCATCATCGCACCGGCGATAAATGGTGCATCTATCCCATGTATGATTTTGCACACGGGCAAAGCGATTCCATCGAACACATAACACATAGTATTTGTACACTTGAATTTGTTCCGCATCGCGAATTATATGATTGGTTTATAGAAAAGCTCGACATTTTTCCTTCGCATCAATATGAGTTTGCAAGACGAAATTTAAGTTATACAGTGATGAGCAAACGCAAGCTCCTGCAACTTGTAAATGATAAACATGTTGAAGGATGGGATGATCCTAGAATGCCGACGATCAGTGGTTACAGAAGGCGAGGTTATACAGCCGCAGCGATAAGAGATTTTTGTGATCGTGTTGGTATTGCCAAAAGAGAAAATGTTGCCGATTTAAGTTTGCTTGAATTTTGTGTACGCGAAGATTTAAACAAAATTGCTTTGCGCAGAATGGTTGTGTTTGACCCGCTGAAAATTGTGCTTACCAACCTTCCTGCCGGACAGGCAGGTTATACAAATGAAAATGAATTGGTAAGTGTTGAAGATAATCCTGAAGACGTGAACGGAGGTTTTCGCAGCGTACCTTTCAGCAAAGAATTGTATATAGAACGTGAAGATTTTATGGAAGAACCGCCAAAGAAATTTTTCAGATTATTTCCAGGCGGCATGGTGCGTTTAAAAGGCGCTTACATTATAAAATGTGATGAAGTAATTAAAGATGAAGCAGGCAATATCGTTCAACTAAATTGTACTTATATTCCTGAAAGCAAAAGTGGTAATGATGTATCAAACATAAAAGTAAAAGGTACTTTGCATTGGGTTAGTATTGAACATGCAATTACTGCTGAAGTAAGATTGTATGATCGTTTGTTTAAGGTTGAAGATCCATCAAATGAAGAAGGCGGTTTTAAAGATTATATCAATCCTGATTCATTACAAATTGTGCATACAGTGTATGCAGAACCCGCATTAAAATGCGCAAAACATGAAGAGCGTTATCAGTTTTTGCGCAAAGGGTATTTTACTTTAGATAAGGATTCAACTGAAGATAAAATGATATTTAATAGAACGGTTACGCTGAAAGATACGTGGGCGAAAGAGCAACAAAAAAAATAATGTTTGTTATTCCTTGGTAACGTTATT
>JBDTLW010000294.1:0-4167 GCA_039934575.1 Parafilimonas sp.
TTGGTTTTTACATTGATGCCAATTAATGCAATTAAAAATAACATGCTTAATTGTAGAATTTGTTTTTTCATAAAAAAGTGTTTTTTTATATATGATTAAAATGAGAGAACAAGTTGAGATAATTAATTTTTACATAGTTATGGTGAAGTAAACATTATGGATATTAGTAGTGTTGAAATAATAATTAATACTTAAATGACAATTATGGTTTTATATGTCTATAAAAAATCTGGCAGAAAATAAAAAATTATTATTCATCAGTGTGTTTTAATATGGCTTAATTAGAGCGTTTTATAAAAGAGTGTTCGTTAGCGGGGGAGTTTCATACATCAATTCTACATCAAAAAAAAATGTTAAACAAATTAATTTTTTTATAGATAAGAAGTTCAGAGAAACTCTGCAAATACCAGAATTATACCGGCAAACTCTAAACAGCTTTATCTTTACCCGAAAAATTATTATGCTGAAGATTGGTGTTTTTGGTGTTGGGCATCTTGGTAAATTTCATTTGAATAACTGGCGGGAAATTGAGCAGGCAGAAGTAGCAGGTTTTTTTGATCCGGATGATGCAGCAGCCAATGAAGTTGAAGAAAAATATGGACTGAAAAGATTTGCAAGCGCTGATAAACTGATTGATAAATGCGATGCGGTTGATATTATTGCGCCAACTAATTTTCATTTTGATCTGTGCCAGCAGGCTATAAGAAAAGGAAAGCATGTATTTGTTGAAAAGCCAATGGCAGATACATTAGAACAGGGAAAAGAGATCGTGCAAATGGTAAAAGAAGCAGGCGTAAAATTCCAGGTCGGGCATGTCGAAAGATTTAATCCTGCATTTCTTGCATTAAAAAACATTCCTTTAAATCCAATGTTTATTGAAGTGCACAGGCTTGCGCAGTTTAATCCGCGCGGCACAGAAGTAAGTGTAATACTGGATCTGATGATTCATGACATAGACATCATTTTAAAAATTGTAAATAGCGATGTGAAAAATATTTCTGCCAGTGGCGTTGCCGTAATGACGGACACACCGGATATTGCCAATGTGCGCATTGAATTTAATAACGGTTGTGTTGCCAATCTTACAAGCAGCCGCATAAGTATGAAGAAGATGCGCAAGATGCGTTTGTTTCAAAAAGATGCATATATCGGTATTGATTTTTTAGAGAAAAAAACGGAGATCATTAAACTAAAGACTGATGAAGATACTGATGCGTTTACGTTTGATATTGAAACACCTTCAGGCAATAAAACACTTGCCATTATTAATCCTTCTGTGAACCCGGGAAACGCTATTAAAGATGAATTACAGTCTTTCGTTGATGCAATCATCCAAAAGAAAAACATATCCGTAAATGAAATTGATGGCTTGCTTGCAATGGAAGTAGCGCATCGTATTTTGGATAAGATCAGTAATACCAATAAATTGTCCTGATTTAATTTTAATGCAGCAAATAAAAACGCTTAAAACCGGCTGGTATATTTTTTCCGATGTGCTTGCTTCTGTGGTTGCATGGATAATTGTAACGCACAAAAGAAAAATTTTGCTAAACCAGGATCCGCTCACATATTCCGGTTTGTTTACAAGCTATCATTATTTTTATCAATCTGTTTTACTCATAATAATTTTCTGGATAGCATTGTTTGCTATAGCAGGCGCTTATAATACGCCGCTCTATAAAAAATCACGGTTAAAGGAATTAACAGCTTCATTTATTCAATGTCTAATCGGTTCACTAATTCTATTGTTTATTATTTTTTTAAATGATAATGAGCAGTACTATACTTATTTATATGCTGTTTTTTTTATGCTGATATCATTGCAAACTGTATGTGTTGTTTTGGGAAGGTTGCTGCTTGTTTCGCTTGCAAAAAATGATATTGAAAGAAATCCTCAATTATTTAATACGGTGATTATTGGTAACAGCACAAAAGCAACAACAACATACAATGAAATAAAAAAACATCATCAAACATCACTGTATAATTTACTTGGATTTATTGCTGAAGATTATGCTCAAACAAACGGCGTTTCAAAAACGTTACCCTGCCTTGGCACTATTGAAGAAGCAGAAAAAATAATACAGCAAAAAAACATACGGCAGGTTGTTGTTGCACTTGAAACATCCGAACAGGAAATTACAGAAACATTGATCAGTAAATTAAGCGCATATAATGTTGAAATTAAGCTGGTGCCTGATATGCTTGCCATACTCGCAGGCTCTGTAAAAATGAATAATGTTCCTGGCGCTGTGCTGATAGATATTGATACTTCACTGATACCTGAATGGCAAAGCAATGTGAAGCGTTTATTTGATGTAGCTGCATCCATATTTTTATTGATAACACTATCGCCGCTTATGCTTTACCTGGCATTGCGTACAAAACTTTCTTCAGCCGGTAATGTAATTTACAGGCAGGAAAGGGTAGGGTATAAGGGTAAACTTTTTTGTATCTATAAATTCAGATCAATGTATGCTGATGCTGAAAAGAACGGACCTGCATTATCATCAGGAGATGATTTGCGCATAACACGCTGGGGAAAGTTTATGCGCAAATGGAGACTTGATGAATTGCCGCAATTATGGAATATTTTAAAAGGAGAGATGAGTTTTGTAGGTCCGCGTGCAGAACGTAAATTTTATATTGATGCCATTAACAAACACACGCCATACTTTCGTTATTTATTAAAAGTAAAGCCTGGTCTTACATCCTGGGGTATGGTACAGTTTGGTTATGCTTCTGATGTGCAGGAAATGATAGAGCGCATGAAATATGACCTGGTGTATGTTGAAAATATTTCGTTACTCCTTGATTTTAAGATTATGCTTTATACCTTACGCACAATATTGTTAGGCAAAGGAAAATAATATGGAACTGCAACTGCTTCCCTCACATAATATTGATAAACAAAAATGGGATGAATGTTTAAATAATAGTGGCAACCCGTTTATATATGCATCGTCTGTTTATCTTGATCATATAGCTGATAACTGGGATGGAATTGTTGGCGGAGATTATGAATATATTATGCCCATTCCCTGGCGAAAAAAGTTTGGAATAAAATATTGTTATCATGCGCCATTCATTCAGCAAACAGGTTTGTTTGGCAAAACATTTCAGCAAAAAGATATTAATGCTTGTATTAAACTAATGATGCAATCCTTTAAGTATGGAGATTATTTTTTAAATCACCTGAACACATTTAAAGGCGGAAATGTTTGCAATAATTATATTCTTTCGCTGGCATCTAATTACAAGTCAATTTCTTTTTTTTATTCTGATAAATTGCAGGCATACCTAACCAAAGCTGAAAAAAATTCTCTTGAATATGAACCTGCTGAAGCTGATGAAGCCATAAATCTTTTTCATGAATTATATGCAGAAAGAATTCCTGATGTTGCCTCAGCCGATTATAATAATTTTTATGCATTATGTGTATTAAAAGAAAAAGAAAACAACCTGTGTGTGCGTAAAGTTTCTTCAAACAAAAAAATACTGGCAATGAGTTTATTGCTGAAGGACAAACACAGAATGTATAATTTAATGCCTTGCACAACACCCGAAGGAAGAAAAATGTATGCCGGTCATTTTTTGTACAATAGCATGATAAAAGAATTTTCGCAAACAGGTTTGATCTTTGATTTTGAAGGTTCAGATATTCCCGGTATTGAAAATTTTTATAAAAGTTTTGGCGCCATCAATCAACCGTACACACAAATACATTTTAATAGGCTGCCTTATTTTTTAAGGTTGTTTAAGCGCTGAGCGTTCTTCTAAAATTCTTTCAGCAATCATCATATCAACCGGGCGTGTAATTTTTATATTATCGTATTCGCCTTCAGTTAAGAAAATCTTTATACCGCTGGCTTCCACCACATTAGCTTCATCTGTAAATTCATCGGAATATTGTTGTGTAAACGCAGGTAAAATAATAGTACTTAAAAACGTTTGCGGTGTTTGAATAATGCGCACCTGCTTTCTGTCAACAACTGTAGAATGTGTATGATTTAAAATACGAATGCTGTCTGTTGCAGCCACTGCGGGTATGGCGCTTCCGTGTGCTACAGCATCTTTATAACAATGATGAATAAGCGGAACAGAAACAAGACAACGCACAGCATCATGCACAAATACAACAGAATCTTCTTTCACTTCTTTTAAACC
>JBDTLW010000295.1:0-4162 GCA_039934575.1 Parafilimonas sp.
CCTGTGTTCAAGTAGATTTGTACGGATGCAAAAAGCAGAAGATACATACCAACATAAAGGCTTAAGAAAAAAATTAATTGATCAATTGCGCACAAAAGGAATTACTTCAAATCTTGTGCTTGAAGCAATGTATAACGTACCGCGTCATTTTTTTTTAGATTCTGCTTTTGATAAGATTGCTTATGAAGACCGGGCTTTTCCCATTGCTGAAGGACAAACAATTTCGCAGCCTTATACAGTTGCTTATCAAACGCAATTATTAAATGTTCACCGCAGTGAGAAAATATTAGAGATAGGAACCGGAAGCGTTTACCAGGCAAGCATTTTAGCAGAAATGGGCGCGTGGGTTTTTACGATAGAGCGGCAAAGAAAATTATTCGATTACAATAAAAATTTTCCTTTCAAATTAAAATATCCGAACATAAAATTTTTTTATGGCGATGGGTTTGAAGGCTTGCCAACTTATGCTCCGTTTGATAAAATTCTTATAACTGCAGCAGCGCCATTTATTCCGCCAAAATTAATTGAGCAGTTAAAGACCGGGGGCTTCATGGTACTGCCTGTTGATGAAGGTGATAAACAACGCATGTTGCGGATCACTAAAAAAGCAGATGGAACTTATGATGAAGAGCTATTTGATTATTTTTCTTTTGTACCAATGCTTAAAGGAAAGAATGGATGATATTTTCATCAGTAAACTGTCAATTGTCAACGGTCAATTTTTTTATAATATCTCGCAGTTAATATAGCTATGGGCAACCCAATGCAAACAATTAAAATAATAACTGTTCTCAGTAAAGGAATAAAAGTAAAGGGTCCAATCTTAGAGCCGGTTAATGGCTGCACAATAAGGTTCATTACTGCCCAAACAAAAATGCCATACAGCAAACCGCTTACAATACTATTCTTGCGCAAAAATTTTATACGCGGGTAAATTAAAAAGTAGAAAGTAGCAAAACAGTATGCAATTATATAATGAAATAAAAGACCTATTAATGCCAGTATCTTTTCATTTTCAATAAGTGATTTACTAACGGCGGCTCTTGCAATATTACTTAGCATTTGAATGGGCGTGGCCAGGTGCAATATTTGAGAATATATAATGAATGCAGTCAAAATGTCTAATGTGCCTGCAATAATTCCTATCAATAAAATTGTTTTTGTTTCTGATCTTTTATTTACAGGGCTATCTGAAATCTTGCTCATACTTGTTTTGGATTTAAGAAAAACAACTGATTAAAATAAATCAGCATGATAAAATTAATTGATGTTTACTTTTATTGCTTAAATAATATTTATGGCAATTCGCATTTTTATTACCGGTGGCACATTTGATAAAGAATATAATGAACTTACCGGCGAACTTTTTTTTAAAGATTCTCATTTGCATGAAATGCTGAAATTAGGGCGTTGTAAAACCGAAGTTGATATAAGAACGCTGATGATGATTGATAGTCTTGCTATGACAGATGATGACCGTGAACTGATATCACATCATTGCGAAACTGCAAGAGAAGAAAAAATTGTAATCACACATGGCACAGATACCATGACAGATACTGCAAAGGTTCTTGCTAAAAAAATAAAAGATAAAACAATTGTGATTACCGGGGCTATGATTCCGTATAAGTTTGGAAGCTCGGATGGTTTATTTAATCTGGGCAGCGCTTTAGCTTTTGTGCAGACTTTGCCAAATGGTATTTATATTGCCATGAATGGAAAATATTTTAACTGGGATAATGTGCGCAAGAATAAACAAACCGGGCAGTTTGAAGAACTGAACAAGGTTTAATGCTGTTGCAATCAGTTCATTATAAATTTAATACTTTTGAACCTCAACAATTTTTAAATATGAGTAAAATTACAGCCGCCATTACAGCCGTGGGCGGTTATGTTCCTGAGTATCGTTTAACTAACGAGGAACTTGAAACAATGGTTGATACAAATGATGAATGGATAAAGACACGTACCGGTATTTCGGAAAGAAGAATTTTAAAAGGTGACCGGAAGGCGAGCAGTGATCTTGCCGTACCGGCCGTAAAAGAAATTCTTGAAAAAAAACATTTAGATCCGCTTGAAATTGATTGCATAGTTGTAGGCACCGTAACGCCAGATATGATATTTCCGGCAACTGCAAATATTATAGCTAATAAAATTGGTGCAAAGAATGCATGGGGCTTTGATGTAAGCGCAGCCTGCTGTGGTTTTTTATTTTCGCTGGAAACGGGCGCTGCTTTTATAGAAAGCGGAAAATATAAAAAAGTATTGGTGGTTGGCGTTGATAAAATGAGCGCTATTGTTGATTATACTGACAGAAGCACCTGCATAATTTTTGGCGATGGTGCCGGCGCTGTTTTGCTTGAACCTTCTATTGATGAAACAGGCATTTTGGATAGCGTTTTAAAAACAGATGGCATCGGAGTAGAATACCTGCACATGAAAGCCGGCGGTTCTCTTGAGCCTGCAAGCATTGAAACAGTAACTTCAAAAAAGCATGTAATTTTTCAGGAAGGTAAAACTGTATTTAAATATGCGGTGGCAGGTATGGCAGATATAAGTGCAGAAATAATGAAGCGTAATAATCTTTCTGCAGATGATGTTGCATGGCTTGTTCCGCACCAGGCAAATATGAGAATAATTGACGCTACAGCAAAGCGTATGGGCTTATCAAAAGATAAAGTGATGATCAATATTCAAAAGTTTGGAAATACTACTGCAGCAACAATTCCTCTATGTCTTTGGGAGTGGCAGAGCAAACTTAAAAAGGGTGATAATATAATTCTTTCTGCTTTCGGTGGTGGTTTTACCTGGGGCGCTATCTGGGTTAAATGGTCTTATGATTCTTAAATGATAAAATCTGAAAAGTAAATTAAATAACCTGACATGTACTAAATAAAATTTTGTCTGTCAGGTGTAAGAAAAAAAGGCTGTACTCAATTTTTTGATACAGCCTTTTAAATTTATTCACTTATACATCATTACTTTCTGTAGTTGTTGTTCTTGATACTGTTACACTATCCCTGCTTTTGCCACCTCTTAATAAAGCAACCAATATAATAAGTAAAATAGCTCCGCCAACTATCCACATCCAGGGCTGAATGCTTACTGTTGTAGTGGTAGAATTTGTAGTAGATGTAGTTGTACTGCTTTTATCCTGAGCAAGAATAGAAGAGATACCCGAAGAAATTGCAAACAAGGTTAGAAATAATTTTGTTCTAACCGATTTCATTAGTTGTTTCATAACTTTTGTTTTACAGTGATTAATTTATTGATGAATATTATTTGTTGTTGTGATTTCAACAATTAAGCCAATACCTTAATTCAATATAATTTGGGTAACGCATGAGCCAGAATTAATGTATAAATCCTGCGAATTAAACAATGATTCCTTAGGTAAAACCTTTTCACAAAAAATATACATACACAAACTATTATCTTCGTGACAAATAATTTTTATGAATCTTCATGAATACCAGGCAAAAGAATTAATAAAGAAATATAATGTGCCCGTGCAGGAAGGTTATGCCTGCAGCACCGTGCATGAAGCAGAAGATGCCTATCGCAATATTAAAAGTCAGACACAAAATAATTTTGCAGTAGTAAAAGCGCAGATACATGCCGGCGGTCGCGGTAAAGGAGAAATAAAAGGCACTAAACAAAGAGGTGTTGCGGTAGGTAAAAGTCTTGAAGAAATTGCAACTATTGCCGGCAATATATTGGGTGGAGTTCTCGTAACACTGCAAACAGGCAAAGAAGGTAAAAAAGTAAACAAAGTTTTAATTGCACAGGATGTATATTACCCCGGACCAAACCCAACAAAAGAATTTTATTTATCTATTTTAATGGATAGAGCGAAGGGACAAAATGTAGTAATGTACAGTACAGAAGGCGGAGTAAATATTGAAGAAGTTGCCAAAGAAACACCCGATAAAATTTTTAAAGAATGGGTGCATCCTTCCGGAGGTCTTCAACCTTTCCAGGCAAGAAAAATTGCATTTAATTTTGGTTTGAAAGGAGAAGCATTTAAAAATTGTGTAAAGTTTGTAACCAATTTATACAATGCATATATTGGGCTTGATTGCACGCAGGTTGAAATAAACCCGATGTTTAAAACAAGCGATGAGAAAATTATTGCAGTTGATTGCAAAATGAATCTTGATGA
>JBDTLW010000296.1:0-4157 GCA_039934575.1 Parafilimonas sp.
ACATTATCATTGCCTGCAACGGTATTATAAAGACTATAAGCGCCCACAGATGTGTTTTTGGTTCCGGTAGTGCTATACCTTTGCGACTTTGCGCCCACCGAAGTATTGTAATAAGCCTGATTACCAATGGAACCGGAGCCTACCAGGTACTGGGATGAGTCACCAACAGCGGTATTGTAAATACGATCAACGCCTTTTGAATAAGCTGCCCGTCCTATAGCCACATTACCTATGCCCGTAGTACTTGTGCCGACATTCGCATTACCGGCAAGATACCCGGCAAACAAATTAGCGTTTAAACCAGTTATACCATTCAAAGACTTCCAGCCCGATGTAGTATAATAATAGAAGCCTGCGCCCGAGTTGGTCTGATAAATAAGAAGTCCCGAAACAGGCGATGCAATAGCGTTACGCTGAGTTTTAGTCATGCGCGGAATTAAAACGCCTTTGGTGGTTGACTTTACTTCGAGAAGTGAAGATGCATCAGGTGTTGATGTGCCAATACCAACACTTCCTGATGCAGGGAAAGTGTTTTGCGCATTTGCAGTTTGCAAACTAACTGTCGAAATCAATACAATGGCCGACAGCAAAATTGTGTTAAATGGTTTTTTCATTTTTAAATAGTTTTTAGCCTGATAGTTATCAGGATGATGAATGATTAATGATGAATTAGTTTTCCAAAAGTAAAAAAATTGATATGATAAACAAGACTGGTTTCCGTAAGGCTTCTATAACGGGCTGCAAGCGCTTCAACATTTGCATACCAAACTGAAATGCGTTTAAATTTTATTTTGTAACCACCATTATTGTTAGTGTCAGTGGAATTTCCATTCACTTCCAGCGTATAGGTGTAAGTTCCCTGTGCAAGTTCGTTTGCATTGATTGTAACCTTCCCCTTACCACTTTGAGAAATTGAAATTTGTATAACAAGTTTGCCATTCAAATCACGAACAATGATTTTTGAATTTGCATCACTACTTGATAACTGATAACGAATAACTGTTGACTGATTGAATGGGTTTGGATTATTTTGTTCTAATCTGTTTTCAGAAGATTGAAATGAAGAATTTAGTTTTTCTCTCTGTTCAGATGACAGCGCATTTTTAATTTCCGCAATTTCATTTTCCAGGCTTTCATTTTTCATTCTCGACTCTTCGTTCATTTGTTGCACGGCTTTAATCATGCTGCATTGCCATCGCCTACATTATTTGCAGCCAATGAATTATATCCAAAAGCGCAATTTGAACCACCTGTTGTATTGACACCTAATGAGTAAGTACCAAAAGAACAATTTTGCTTTCCTTTTTTATTATTGAAAAGAGCATAGTTCCCAAGGCGCTGTTGTAACTTCCGCTATCGTTATAATACATGGCATCGTGACCGAAGGCAGAATTCTCAGTGCCAACAGTATTTGAAAACATACAGCCAAAGCTGCAGGCATTGTTATTCCATGCTGTTATATTATTATGAAGTGCGTTATATCCGAAGGCATTGTTGTTCCATGCTGTTGTATTACCGCTTAATGCACTTGTGGCGGTATTATTCTTTCCCGTACTATTATTGAAAAGGGCATGATTTCCAATGCCTGTATTTTCAAGCCCCGTTGTATTAGAAAATAAAGTTCGTTCACCCAAGGCCGTGTTATTATAACCCGATGTATTAAAACAAAGCGCTAATGCACCGATTGCAGAATTGCCTCCACCGGTTATGTTTTTATTAAGTGCATAACCGCCCACTGCAGTGTTTTCATGCCCTAAGTGTTATAATACATAGCGTTACAGCCAATCGCTGTATTTTTGTAACCAACTCCGTTCATAAATAATGCGGAAGTGCCAACCGCAACATTTTCATAACCCGAGTTACCGGAAGCAAGAGTATCGTATCCAATGCCAGTGTTTGGAGAATCCGTATTTCCTGTACCGGCACTTGTGCCTGCAAAGTAATTTTGTTCAGTTGAGCAATTTGAAATTACAATTACAATTAATATTGAAAGAAGAATTTTTTTCATCGTCATATTTTTTTAATTAGAATATTTTGAAATATATGATGATTTTATTGAACAATTAGTTTTTCTGTTTGAACCAATTCATTCAGATTATACAATTGAACTAAGTAAGTTCCGTTGCTTAATGATGTAGAATTAAATTCAAATACAGAATTACCTTTTGCATTAAAACTGCTTATGAGTTTTCCCGATACATCGGTAATTTTTAAAATGAGCGATTGATTTTTATCTGACGATGTAATTGTAATTTTTACAACATCATTTGTTGGGTTTGGAGCAATGGTCATTTGAATAGTTGAAGCATCTGAATTCAAATTTAATTTTTGCTGATTGGCGCAAAGTGATTCGATGCATTGTTGCAATTGTTCTATCTTATTTTCAAGAGACGAAACTTTGTTTTTTAAATCTTCATTCTCTCCGTTCATTTGTTGTATTCCTTTTATAATTGGCACTGTCAAATCACCATAACGTATTCCCCAATACTCGCCATTTCTATCCACTCCGCTAAACTCAACTCCTTCTTTTTTTGCAGCAGCATCTACTTCCTGCGCTATCAAGCCTGTGTACAGAATTCCTTTTTGTCCTTCGTCTTTGTAGTTGTAGCTAACAGGGTTTAAACGCAGAATAAAATCTAAACCCAATTTGCTTTCTTTAATATTTTCTTTCAAACGTAAATCAGAGAGCGTGGTCCAGCCAACCTGGCCGCCAATTGACGTAACAGCAGTATTTCCAACTCGAACCTTGTTGCTGGCATTTACCGATGCCCCATATCCTATAGCTGTGGCATTGATTCTTCCGCTTGTAGAAGCATCGGCATTGGTACCTAAGAAAGTGCATTTGGTGTAAACAGCGAATTTTGCTCCGGCATTTTTTCCAATGCTTGTATTACTGCTACCTGTTGTGTTTGCATAAAGTGATGAATCGCCCATAGAGGTGTTGCTAAACCCTGTGTTGTTGCTCCAAAGTGAATTTGCACCTGCAGCAGTATTATTATTTCCATTGGTGTTGGAAAACAATGAACTACTACCATTGGCAGTATTGTAATTACCGGTAGTATTAAAACCAAGGCTATTTTCGCCAGAAGCAGTGTTGTTAAAGCCAATAGTATTTGCGCCAAGCGAAGCAGAACCGCTTGCTGTATTACGGGTTCCTGTAGTATTGCTGTAAAGTGAGCCACTGCCATTTGCAGTATTTCGCGACCCGGACGTGTTAAAATAAAGTGCATTGTAGCCATTTCCAGTATTATAAAACCCTGTTTTGTTTGAGTATAGTGAATTAGTGCCAATTGCTGCATTATAAAATCCTGTTGAATTACTAAATAATGAATTTGCACCTACGGCAACATTTTCATCACCTGTAGTATTACTGTCTAATGAGTTATAGCCATACCCACAATTGTAATTGCCGGTGGAATTTCTTTTAAGAGCCTCTGACCCCATGGCAGTGTTTCTTATCCCTGTAGTATTATCCAACAAAACATAAGAGCCAAATGCTGAATTTCCATATCCGGTAGTTGTATATTCCAAGGTTTGTGCACCGAAAGCCGAGTTATCACTTTCTGTTGCAAAAAACAAAGCGAAATCGCCTGTAGCCGTGTTTCTGGATCCGCTTACATTGAAACTTAAAGCTTTTGTACCAACCCCTGTATTACCAAAACCGCTGCCATTTTGATATAAAACCATAGTGCCAACAGCGGTATTATAAAATCCGGAATTTGAAGAGTGCAGGCACTGATCTCCAATGCCAGTGCATGAGATTCCTGTATTTCCAAATCCAGAACCTGTACCTGCAAAGTAATTTCCTGTTTGTGCCTGTGCACTATTAATTAAAAATGCAGTACAAATAATTACTAAAGATTTTTTGATTTTGTTTAGTGTGTTTTTCATAATTTTATTTGATTTTTTTGTTGCTTACTCTATAAGGTTTTCGGCTTCGCCTGTTATTTATTTTGCAATGTATGTATAGAATAATAATGGATCAAGCCAAACTTATTTTATGGCAGAAAAAATTATTTTATAGCATGGTCTAATGAGTTTATAACATACGAAAAATTACCCCGTAAAGGGCAATTGTATAAAATAAAAAAGCTCCGGTTATCCGGAGCTTAATTTTTTAAGTTAAGTTAAATTATTTTGTTATTACCATCAATTTA
>JBDTLW010000297.1:0-4151 GCA_039934575.1 Parafilimonas sp.
AGAAGGGTGACCGCATCCCGCTGGCCACCCTGATTTAACCCTGCTGCAAAAGTTCAAAATATTTTTAAGCTGATTATTCGCTTTATACGGTAATAGACTTTGTACTTTTCCTCAGGTTTAATTCAGTTTAAAATTTTTTTTATTTTTTTTTTGAACCTGAGATTTCAATGCAGTTTACATATTTTGTTTATGTTCTTTTACACAGCAATTTTGTTATTAAATATTATTCATGAAACTACCCATTTATATTGCAGATGCATTTACTGATAAATTATTTGGAGGAAATCCTGCTGCCGTTTGCCCATTGCAGGAATGGCTATCTGATAATACAATGCAAAAACTTGCTGCAGAAAACAATCTTTCAGAAACAGCATTTATTATTGAAGAAGATGATCATTACCATATCCGCTGGTTTACTCCTGCTACCGAAGTTGAATTATGCGGACATGCAACACTTGCCAGTGCCCATATATTTTATACAGAACTTGGTCATACAAAACCAGAAATATGGTTTGAATCTTTAAGTGGTATGCTAAAGGTTATTCGCAAAGATGAAAACACTTATACACTTGATTTCCCTTCCAACCCTCCTGAACCTGAAATGAAAATTCCGGAAGGTTTGTTTGAAGGCTTAGGAATTGAAAATGCACCAGTATTTAAAACATCATTTGATTATATGGTTGTTTTGTCTTCTCAACAAATTATAGAAAATTTAAAACCAAATTTTTCAAATTTGGCAAAAGTGAAAGCAAGAGGGGTTATAACTACCGCAAAAGGCAGAGAAGCGGATTTTGTATCAAGATGCTTTTATCCGCAAAGTGGAATTAATGAAGATCCTGTTACTGGTTCTGCACATACCGTTATGATTCCTTATTGGGCAAAAGAATTGGATAAAACATATCTTAAAGCTATTCAGCTTTCAAAAAGAAGAGGTTACCTGGAATGCGAATTAAAAAATAACCGTGTATTAATAAGCGGTAAAGCAGTAACTTATTTAAAAGGAGAATTCACTATTTAATTATGCCTGCTGAAAAACAACTGATAATTTATACTGATGGTGCTGCCCGGGGTAATCCCGGCCCGGGTGGTTATGGAGCTATTTTAATGTGGGGTGAGAAACGTAGAGAATTATCAGCCGGTTATCGTTTAACTACTAATAACCGCATGGAGTTGATGGCTGTAATTGCTGCATTAAAAGCCTTAACCAAAAAAAATATTAGCCTGACTATTTTTACTGACAGTCAATATGTATTGAATTCAATAGAAAAAAAATGGCTTGATAACTGGGTTCGTACAGATTTTAAGGGCGGTAAAAAGAATAAAGATCTTTGGATGGAATATTATCATCTTGCAAAAAATTATTCAGTAAAATTAACTTGGGTTAAAGGTCATGCAGAGAATATGTATAATAACCGGTGTGATGAAATTGCAACAGCCGCAGCAGATGGGAATAACTTATTAATTGATGAAGGTTACGAGCAAATTCAAAATAAACTGCTTTAAAAAATTGCCACTTATTTTTGCGCACTTTTAAATAAAGCATAAAAAATTACTTCTTTACAAAGACTATAAGACTATATGAAAATAATGAAATTTGGCGGCACAAGTGTGGGAACGCCGCAGCGTATGAACCAGGTACTTCAGTTAATTAAAGCTGATGATAAACCTAAAATAGTTGTGCTAAGTGCATTAAGCGGAACAACCAATGCATTAGTAAATATCAGTAATGCCATAGCAGAAGGATACCGTACAGAAGCGCAACGTAAAATTGAAGCGATCGAAATGCACTACATTAATTTTGTGAATGAACTCGTTCAATCAGAAGAGGCAAGAAAAAAAGCTAATGCAATCATATCAGAGCATTTTGAATTCCTCAACATTATTTTAAAAATATCTTTTAGCGAAGCGCTTAATAAAGATATTCTTGCGCAAGGCGAGTTATTAAGCACCAAATTATTTTCTGCTTTTTTAGAAGAAAAAAATATAGAGCACGTGTTACTGCCTGCCCTGGAATTTATGAGCATTGATGCTTCCGGCGAACCGCAAATTGGCAGCATTAAAGTAAAACTCAGCCAGCTTTTACAACATCATAGTGATAAAAAATTATTTATTACACAAGGTTATATATGCCGTAATTCCAAAGGTGAAGTGGACAATTTAAAACGCGGCGGAAGTGATTATACGGCATCATTAATTGCTGCCGCTATAAATGCAGAAGTATGCGAAATATGGACCGATATAAACGGCTTGCATAATAATGATCCGCGTATAGTAGAAAAAACAGTTGCGGTTGAACATTTAAGTTTTGATGAAGCCGCAGAGCTTGCTTATTTCGGTGCAAAAATTTTACACCCGGCATGTATATGGCCTGCGCGCTCTTATAATATTCCTGTGAAGTTATTAAACACTATGGAGCCGGATGCAGCAGGAACCACCATTGAACAAGCTGCAATGAGTATTGGTGTAAAAGCAGTAGCCGCCAAAGATGGTATTATTGCTATTAAAATAAAAAGCAGCCGCATGCTGCTTGCTTATGGTTTTTTACGCAAGATTTTTGAAGTATTTGAAAAATATAAAACATCTATTGATATGATCACTACTTCAGAAGTAGCTGTATCTGTTACAATAGATGACTCCACCAATCTGCAGCAAATACTAAAAGAGCTTGAACCACTTGGCACCGTTGAAACAGACACTGATCAAACAATTATTTCAATAGTGGGTAATGAGATCATTCAATCTGCAGACATTCTAAAGAAAATATTTAATGCCATCGAATCAATACCTGTTCGTATGGTTAGTTATGGCGGCAGCCATCATAATGTATCATTATTAATTTCTTCAAATTATAAGAAGAGCGCTTTGCAATTAATAAACTCAGGTGTGTTTGGATTATAATCTGGTTCACATCTTATTAATATAATTTACATGTGAACTTATTTTACGTCTTCTACTATCTTTTGTTGAAAAAGCGTTGAAAAAATAAAAAAATTCACCAAACTATATAAAAAATCTTTTAAATAATAAAAATATTTGTTTGCTTTGCGGCCAAACTAAAATATAAATTATGTCTTTAAGATTTCAGGCTATTAATAATTTAAACGGAGATGGAAGCCGTATTTCAGCGGAAGGTTCTACTAAAATAACTGCTATTTTCGGAGAGAATGTTTTTACATTAAAAACTGCGAGGGAGTTATTAAGTAACGAAGCGTATAAAAGTCTTACGGGAAGCATTAAAGAAGGAAAAAAAATTGATCGAGCCGTTGCCAACCAAATTTCAAATGGCATACGGTCCTGGGCAGAAAGTAAAGGTGTTACACATTTTACTCATTGGTTTCAACCATTAACAGGTACAACTGCCGAAAAGCATGATTCATTTTTTACGCTTAAAAGTGATGGAACACCTATAGAAGAATTTGACGGGGCCGCATTAATACAACAAGAACCGGATGCATCCTCTTTTCCAAGCGGCGGATTAAGAGCCACTTTTGAAGCGCGTGGTTATACTGCATGGGATCCCTCCTCTCCCCCGTTCATTATGGAAATAGGACAAGGAAAAACTTTATGCATTCCAACAATTTTTGTTTCATATACCGGTGAATCTCTTGACTACAAAGCACCGTTGCTTAAAGCACTTGAAGCAATGAATAAAGCAGCCGTAGATGTTTGTAATTTCTTTGATAAAAATATTTCCCGTGTTACAGCAACTTTAGGTTGGGAGCAGGAATATTTTGTAATTGATGAAGGGCTTGTAAATGCAAGACCTGATTTGGTATTAACCGGCAGAACTGTATTTGGTGCTTCTCCTGCAAAAGGACAGCAATTAGACGATCATTATTTTGGTTCTATACCTGAAAGAGTTTATGCATTTATGCGTGACTATGAGGAAGTGTGTTATAAACTTGGCATTCCTTTACGTACAAGACACAATGAAGTAGCGCCATCGCAATTTGAATGTGCACCAATTTTTGAAGAGGTGAATCTTGCCGTGGATCATAATACGCTTATGATGGATGTTATGGATCGTGTGGCACGCAGGCATAGCTTAAGAGTATTACTGCATGAAAAACCTTTTGCCGGAATTAACGGAAATGGAAAACATAATAACTGGAGCATGGCAACCGATACCGGGGTTAATTTATTAGCGCCTG
>JBDTLW010000298.1:0-4140 GCA_039934575.1 Parafilimonas sp.
AAAAGAAAACACCTGCTATATTTCCTTCATTATTTTTATAAGCCTGGTAAACAAAATTTAAATAGGCATCAGTAAACTCACCATTTCCTTCTTTGTCAAGCTTAATTAATACTTCTGTGCCTGTATAAGATTTGCCTGATTTATAAACAATATCTAATAAGTCAATAAATCCTTGCTCAATCACTTCGGGAAGCACCTCTGCTACTGTTTTTCCTATCACATCTTTTTTGCCAATTAATTGTAAATAAAGCGGGTTAACCATTTCAAAAACATGATCGGGACCTTTTAGCATACCGATGGCTGACGGAGCTTTTAAAAACATATCAAAGAACTGATCCCTTTCATTTTCGACTGCTTTCTCCAATCTCTTAGTTTCAGTAATATCCTCTATGCTCGACCAAATAAATTTTTCTCCCTCTTGTTCAATAATGTTTCCAGATAATCTAACAGGTACTAAGTAACCCTCTTTATGAATATATTCCTTTTCGTAATTGATAAATTTGCCAGTATTGCTGAGTTCTTTCAAAATTTCGTTCTCCTGCTCAATGTATTTCTCAGGGGTTATTTCCCAATAGGTCAACTTCTTAGTTTCCTCAATAGTGCGGCCAATAATCTTTGCATACGCTTCATTTACATCAACAAGCGTTCCATCCATTCGTGCAAGTGCTAAACCTATTATGGATCGTTCAAAAAGATCGCGACTGCGTTTTTCGCTTTGAATTAATTTTTGTTCGGATATTTTTCTTTCAGTAATATTCAGATGCGATATCACAACCTTGGATTCATCATCTCCAAAATTTGATACATGCATTGTAAACCAGCGTTTCTCACTTGGAGAATGGCACGGATATTCCAATTCAAAACTCTGGCGCTCTTTCTTAAAAACTGATTGAATGCCATCCAGGGCTAATCCCGCAAAAGCTTCACCACTTGCAAATGCTTTTTTGCAAACTCCAAAATAGTTGCTTCCGGTTGAAACACGTTCTAAAGATGTAACACCATTTTCTTTGGCGAAATCATCCCAGGCCTGGTTAATTGCTATAATAGTTCCGCTATCGTTAATAACTGCTATATGCGAATGAAGAGAAGCAAGAATTCCTTTATTGAATAATTCACTTTCACTTAATTGTTGTTCGGTTTGTTTCCTTTCTGTAATATCTGAAGAGGTTATGCTAAGCCCTGTTATATCATTACCATTATAAACAGGATTAACAGTAAAACTAAACCATTTCGTTACGCCATTTTTTCTTGTGTAAGGATAGTCATAGTGCAGTACTTCGCCCGCAAGTACTTTTGAAATACTGTCTTTATACAGATCTTTCCTTGATTCATGAATAAAAGTAAAAATGCTGTCGCCCTTGTGTATCTCCTGCTCTGTATTCAACCATATTCTATCCCTGGATTTATTATTGAAAGATTTGATGATTCCCTTATTATCCGCAAGAATAAATCCATCAGAAGTGTGGTCAAAAATGGCATGCATATTCGATTCAGATTCCCGCAAGGCAACTTCGGCTTCCTTCGTTTCAGTAATATCATGCGTTACTCCATATAATCCTATGGATTTTTCAAGGCTATTGAATTCCATCCTGGTTTGGGAGTATAAGTGCCTGATCGTTCCATCTTTTCTGATGATACGATAAAAATATTCACAACCACTTAAAGCAGATTTTGCTTCATTTGTTATTTGTATTACATCCTTAACATCCTCAGGATGTATGAATGAAATCCATGATTGATAGGTTTGTATGCAATCTTCTTCCGGAAGTCCATAAATTCTCAGCAATTCATCAGACCATGTAGAAAGATCTGTTGAAGAATCAACTTCCCAGCTTCCTATATTTGCTACAGCCTGTGCCCGGTTTAAATGCCGCTGACTATGTCTGTACCTTTCATTTGCCTCTTGCTTTTGCTTATCTTTTTCAAAAACATCCAGGGCAAATGAAATATCAACCGTTGCTTGTGTCAATAATTTAATTTCTTCTGAAGTAAAGAAATCTGTTTCTGAAGAATAAATATTAAAAACACCAATAGTTTTTCCTTCTCTTTTTAAGGCAAGAAAAATACATGAGTTCATGCCACGTTCTTCTGCATATTTTTTTAATTTTATTTTCGAAGTTTTCTTTATATCATTCACTATTACATAGTCAAAACCATTCATTATTTTGTCAATGGGTCCATCATTTTCATAATAATATTCAGAAAGCATTTGTAAATCTTTTTCCGGTACCCCGTAACTGGCAGCAAGTTTTATTTTTCTTATTTCTGAATCTGCAATACCAATCAATGCCATACTAAATTTTCCCTGTTCAACTGCTATGGTGCATGCTTTATTAAATAATGTTTGTTCATCTTTAATATGAACAATTGCCTGGTTTATCTGGCTTAAAAAAGCATAAAGACGATTGGCATGCAATATTTTTTGTTCTGCAAGTTTGCTTTCAGTAACATCCCATGTGTTATTTATAATACCATTAATATTAGGATCATGCAACATATTAGTGAGTGTTGCATCCATTGATACCCACGTTCCGTTTTTATGTTTTACCCGGGCAGTGCCACCCCTTATAGCTATACCAGGTTTTGCTAAACATTCTTCCATTTTTTGTGCTACGTGTGCCTGGTCATCAGGGTGTATATTTTCACCCAGCACTAAATTTTTTGCTTCTTCTTCAGTATAACCTAAAATACGGGAAAGTGAGCGCGATACGTAAGTTGGTCTTCCTTCTGCAGTTAATATTAATACAGCATCTGCGCCGTTTTCTATTAAAGCACGAAAACGTTTTTCCTTGTTAATAATATTATCGTAAAAATTTTGTCTTTCTTTTGCTAACTCATCTGCACGCTTCTCTTTCTCTTCATTTTGAAATAAAAGTTCTTTGTTGGCAATGACTAATTCATCTGCACGTTTTTCTTTCTCTTTATTTTGAAATGCAAGCTCTTTGTTGGCTATAATTAATTCATCTGCACGCCTTCCTTTTTCTTTATGTTGAAAAGCAAGTTCCTTGTTAGCAACAACTAACTCTGCAGCACGTTTTTCTTTCTCTTTATTTTGAAAGACAAGTTCTTTGTTAGCAACAACTAACTCTGCAGCACGTGTTTCTTTTTCTTTATTTTGAAAGACAAGTTCTTTATTAGCGATGATTAACTCGTTTGCTCTTTTTTGTCTTTCCTTATTTTGAAATCCAAGTTTTTTGTTTATGAGGATTAACTCATCCTGGCGGTTTTCTGTAGGCATTTTTTTTGGCACAAAATTGTTTATGATAACTTACCAGGATGGTTATTCCATTCATTATTCTTTCAATAAATGAACGAAGGTTAATCCTGTTTCATTTCTTTTAAATTACACCTCAGTTACAATATTTTTCAATTTGTAATATTTACAAAAAAAACATTATGCATGAAATAAATTTGGGTACAAGTGTGGTAAAATGCGAAAAGTATTTAATGTTTTTCACGGAAGGAAAATATTGGATGGGTGATTTTAATCAAGTAAGATACAGCTTTTTTTACACTCTGTGTTTTTATTGGGCGATAACTATAACAGTACGTTTATTAAATAGAACAAAGTGGCAATATTTCCACTCCAGGTAAGATGCACGTTTGGTTCTTAAAGTAACTGAAACTATATCATGCATTTTAACAGGGCACAAGAAAGGTACAATAAAGAAAGTAATAGTTTGAATTAGTTCATATTATTTCATGTTAGCATACTAATACTTCATATTTTTATGGCAACAATAAAACTTAAACTTGCTCTGCAAAGGTCTCCGGACTTTAAAAAGTTTGTAAATAAAATTTAATAAAAATTCTTCACAACTTATTTCCTTCTTTCGGAAACACTAACGATGGTTTGAATGTTTTGGCTTCTTCAAAATCCATAGCGGCATACGCAATAACAATTATTATATCGCCAACAGCGCCCTGCCTTGCTGCGGGACCATTTAAACAAACAGTACCGCTGCCGCGCTTGCCTTTTATAATATAGGTTTCAAGCCTTGCGCCATTGTTTACATTTACGATCTGCACTTTTTCATTCTCAATTATATTAGCAGCATCCATCAGGTCTTCATCTAATGTAAGGCTGCCTACATATTGAAGATTAGCTTCGGTAATTACTGCCCTGTGAATTTTCGATTT
>JBDTLW010000299.1:0-4129 GCA_039934575.1 Parafilimonas sp.
CACCGCCAAAATCAATTATCAATTTTGTTGCTGACACAACGCTTTCCAATGTTTTAAGGTTAACGATCTTTCCTTGCTTCGCTCCGTCAAGATCAACAATATGCAACCGTTTAATACCAGCATTTTCAAATTCTTTCGCTACATCAACAGGCGATTCGTTATAAATTATTTTTGTTTGATAATCACCTTGTGAAAGCCGTACACATTTCCCGTCTATAACATCAATTGCCGGAATAATTTCTATCATAATTCAATAAAGTTTTTTAGTATCTTCTCTCCTGCTTTGCCTGATTTTTCAGGATGAAATTGCACTGCATAAAAGTTGTCTTTTTGTATAGCGGCACTGTATTCCAAACTATAATCTGCAGTTGCCGTTGTATGCGCTGATTTTTCAACATAATAGCTATGCACGAAATAAACATATTCCTCTTCACTTAATCCTTTGAATAAAGGTTCTTTTAAATCATAAATATTATTCCAACCCATCTGCGGCACTTTTATATTGCCCGTAAATTTTTTTACAGATTCAGAAAACACGCCGATACATTTTGTATCGTCTTCTTCAGAATAATTGCAGAGCAATTGCATGCCCAAACAAATTCCGAGAAAAGGTTGTTTGCAATTTTTAATGAGTTCATCAAGTTTTTTTTCACGCAAATAATTCATGGCGAAACCCGCTGCGCCAACACCGGGAAAAATGATTTTATCAGCACTCAGAATTTCATCTGTGTCATCAGTAACAATTGCATCTGCACCTAACCGTTGCAAACCAAATTCTACTGAACAAACATTACCTGCGTTATATTTTATAATTACAATTTTCATTTATTTAAAATATAATATCGGTCTGACGGTTTCGAACCGTCTGACCGCGTTACAAAATTCCCTTCGTTGTTGGCAATGCATCACTGTTTTCATTCACCATCACTGCTATTTTGATTGACTTTGCAAATGCTTTGAAAATAGATTCTATTTTATGATGTTCATTATCGCCTTCGGCTTTAATATTCAGATTACATTTTGCAGCATCACTGAATGATTTAAAAAAATGATAGAACATTTCTGTGGGCACATCACCAACATATCCGCGTTTAAATTCTGCATTCCAAACCAACCAGCTTCTGCCGCCAAAATCAATAGCAACCTGAGCAAGGCAATCATCCATCGGCAATAAAAATCCATAACGCTCTATTCCTCTTTTATTACCAACAGCCTTTGCAATTGCTTCACCCAATGCAATGGCAGTATCTTCTATTGTGTGATGTTCATCAATATGTAAATCGCCGTCAACTTTTAAATTTAAATCAATCAAACTATGCTTTGATAATTGCTCTAGCATGTGATTGAAAAAATTTAATCCTGTAGAAACGTTGTATGCTCCGTTGCCATCAAGATTCATTTCAATTTCAATCTTTGTTTCATTGGTGTTTCGTGAATGAACAATTTTTCTGGAAGAAGATTTTAATTGATTATAAACTTCATCCCAGCTTGAAAGGTTTGTTTTTGTAATACGATGGAATGCTTTGCCTGCTTCAGTTTCGTCGTGTATCAGTTTAAACTGAATGCTTTCATTTTCCAGAATTTCATACACCCGTAAATAAGTATCCAACTTTTTTTCCACTGCAATAAACAATTCATAATCTAATTTTTTTGTAAGCTGGTATAAAGTATGGATCACATCTTTTTCAAATACCAGGTTAGTTTCATTAATTACAACAGTGTTGACATCAACAACTAATTTTTTCATACACTATACTTTTTTAAAGCGATTAGTAAAACATCATTTTCCGGCGGTGTGCCAACGGTTATGCGAAGACAATTTTCACATAATGACTGGTTGCTTCTGTTTCTTACAACAATATTTTTTGAAAGCAAATATTTATACCAAGCATTTGCATCATAAACCTTTACCAAAATAAAATTTGCATCAGAAGGATATATTTTTTGTATAAAATTGAATTGAGAAAAATCATGCAGCAATCTTTCCTTTTGCTGAATTAAAACAATAGTTTTTTCTTTTGCCTGCTCTTCATTCTGCAAAGCCTGCAAAGCAAGTTGCTGCGTAGCTTCGCTGATATTATACGGCGGTTTTATTTTGTTGAATACATCAATAATTTCTTTTGAAGCATAAGCAAAACCAATACGTAATCCTGCCAAACCCCAGGCTTTCGAAAGCGTTTGCAGCACAACAAGATTCGGAAACTCACTTAATCTTTTTATCCATGATTCTTTATCAGCAAAATCAATATATGCTTCATCAATTACAACAATACCGGTAAAGTTTTGCAACAGCCATTCAATACTTTCTGTGTTTAATAAATTGCCGGTTGGATTGTTGGGCGAACAAACAAAAATGACCTTCGTGTTTTCATCAATACCTTCTTTTGCAGCATAAATATCCAGATGAAAATTTTCAGTTAATAAAACCTTATTAATGGCAACGTCATTTATTTCAGCAGCTACTTCATACATTCCATACGTTGGCGGAAAGATCAGAATATTGTCTTTTGAAGGATTGCAAAAAGCTCTTATCAATAAATCAATTGCTTCATCACTTCCGTTACCAATAAAAATATTTTCTGTCGGAATATTTTTTATTGCGCTGATTTTTTCTTTTAATTTTTTTTGCAAAGGATCAGGATAACGATGAAAGTTATTATTCAACACAGAACCTAAACTATTCTCATTTGCATCTAAAAAAATCTGTGCATCACCTTCAAATTCTGAGCGTGCAGATGAATAAGGAATGAGTTTTTTTACGTTCTCTCTTAAAACATTATCCAAAATAAATTCAGGCATAATTAATTTTTATTTGTTACAAGCTGATACCAAATTTCATTTATGATTCGTCATGTCGAGGAACGAGACATCTCATGAATTTAAAGTTGTAAATAATACAAGAGATTTCTCTCCCGCCATTACGGCGGGATCGAAATGACGGCAGAACTTCATTATATAAAAACCTCTTATTATTTATTCTTTTAATCTCACCATAACAGCATTCGCGTGTGCCTGCAAACCTTCAGCTTCAGACATTGTTGTAACACTTGAAGCAATATTTTGCAAACCTTGTTTTGTTAATTGTTGAAACGTGATCTTCTTATAAAAACTATCTAACGAAACACCACTGTATGCTTTTGCAAAACCATTTGTAGGCAATGTATGATTAGTGCCCGATGCATAATCGCCAACAGATTCCGGAGAATAATTACCGAGGAAAATAGAACCTGCATTGGTTATGTTTTCAGCAATGGCTTCCGCATCATTACAACTAATTATTAAATGCTCCGGTGCATACTCGTTCATTAATTCAACTGCTTCATTCAAATCATTCATTAAGATTGCTTTACTGTTTTTCAAAGCTGATTCTGCAATTTCTTTTCTTGATAAATTATTTAATTTCTGTTCTAAAAATCTTATTGTTTGGTTGATAATTTCTTCTTGATTTGTTACCAATAAAACCTGCGAATCTTTTCCATGTTCAGCTTGTGATAAAAGATCCGCAGCTATAAATTCTGCATTAGCAGTTTCATCTGCAAGCACGGCAACTTCAGATGGTCCTGCAGGCATATCAATCGCAATTCCTTCTGCATTCACTAACATTTTTGCACAGGTTATATATTGATTTCCTGGACCAAAAATCTTATACACTTTATTAATTGTTTCTGTACCATAAGCCATCGCTGCAATTGCCTGCGCTCCGCCAATCTTGTATATTTTTTTTATTCCGATTTGTTTTGCTGTATATAAAATTGCAGGATGAATACTTCCATCTTTTTGCGGCGGCGTACATAATGTAATTTCTTTACAGCCCGCAATCATAGCGGGAACACCCAACATAATCAATGTAGAAAATAAAGGTGCAGTTCCGCCAGGAATATATAAACCAACTTTATCAATCGCAACACTTTTTCTCCAGCAAAAAACGCCTGGCATTGTTTCAATTTTTTTAACCGGTTCTTTTTGCGCTTCGTGAAATCTTCGTACATTTTTTATGGCAATGTGTATTGCAGCTTTTAAATCTTCATCAATTGTTTCAGCGGTTATCCATTCTTTATCTATTACAGTAAAATCATTCAGCTCAATTTTATCAAACTGTTTTGTATAATCTTTTAAAGCTGCATCACCA
>JBDTLW010000300.1:0-4125 GCA_039934575.1 Parafilimonas sp.
GCTCTTGAAATCATTGTTGAATTTTTATAAAAATCATTATACGTATGATTAAACTGTGCATCATCAAACTGGTTATATCCTAAAGAACAAGAGATCATATCCGTACCAACACTATCGGCAAATTCTGCAGCTGCTGCCCAGTTATGTTCTTCAATAGGAAATTCTGAATTTACGTTTTCACTGCGCAATAACCAGAAATTTGCATCGGGCGCTGAGCCCACCATAACACCCGGAACATTGGATGCAATTGTACTTAAACATAATTCACCATGACTATCATCTTCATTTACGCTGCCATCAAAATCAACAAAATCTTTTTCTCCTAAAAATTGATTATGCGCTCTTGCACTGTCAAAAGCTTTTGATGTTTTATAATGATAAAAGCCTGCATCAATTATTGTGATGGTCATGCCCTTGCCGGTAAACCTTTTATTGTGCAAAAATTCTCCTTTATGTATATCAATTTGGTTGTATGAATTACCATAGTTGTAATGATCAGCTTTAGCCGTTAATGAATTAGAATTAAGCGCTGCCGAAGTTTCAAGCTTTTCATGCTTAAACTTATCAATAAGCGGCTTGCCTATTGTTGTAGATGCGGGACCAACAGCATTTACACTTTGCACAAATGATAGTTGTTTAATAGCATTAACCGCATTATTATCTGTTGTATAAATCAGTATTTGATTTAACCATTTAGACTGGCTTAAATAAATTACAGTTCCCTGTGCAACTACCTGCGATATATATGAAGGATTAACGGGCAAGTCTGAACTGTCTATACTGATATTATAATTTTGTCGCCTTTGAATTGATTTGTTTGAAAGATATTGCTGCGGATTATTTAAACTGTAAGGCGTATTATTTTTATTTTTAAAAACAACAACATACTTTGGATATTGCTGTGAAAAAACAGCAGCGCTGATAATGCAGCAACAACAAAGCAATAAAAACTTTCGTGTATATAAATTTCTCATGTCTATAATTTGAATAAAAGTAAACGATTCAATTATTTTATTAAAACCAATAATGAATTCAGATTTCACTAAAGTACATCCGTAAAAATAATTTTACTGTTTTATGCGAAGCAAATTTAAAACAATACCATAGCTGCCATCTTCATAGCGTGCGGGCGGCGGTGTTGGCTGCCATGTCCAGTGCAGAAAATTTTTATAGATAAGACCGGTGTTTTGTGCATACACTTCCATTGAATAATTACGCTGCTGATAAAACTGCGGATCAAACGGGCCTTCAGGAGAAGTTTCATCACGTTGCATAACGGTTACTGTGCTGTCTATTATGCCGCCAAGCGTTGTATAAGCTGAATCAATTGCAGTATATGTATAATTCCACCCATCAAGATATTGGAAAGGTGTAGTTGCAGAGCGTGTATCAATATAACTATTCCCCATCCAGTTTATTCCTTCACTCACAGGGCTTACCAGTTTTATAAAACGCAAGTTATTATCATCAACTACTTCAATATTATTTGTTGTTGGCGTTACATAATATGTTGAAACACTCTGCCAGGGTTTTTGTTCCAGTGTATCTGTTATAAAACGATATATGGGCCATGATTCACGCCCGGTATTATCCATAAAAGAAACACCTGCGCTGTCTTTTAAATGATAGCTGATGGTAACGAGTGAAGTACCAAATGCAGGTATTGTTGTTGAATCAAGACGATAAAACAAAACTCTGCCGCTTTGCAAAGGATAATATGTTTTTGCATTAGTATAAACGGAAAGCGACTGATCTTTTTTGCATGAAAAAAAAGCTGAAACGAAAACGATTATTGCAATTAACTGTACTGTTTTTAACATAATATAAAGCCGGTAAGCTAATATTTTTATTATTAGTTAAAACGTTTTCGTATTGCTTTTCTTATTTGCGTAATGATGTTTATATTTGCAGCCCATTTAAAAATAATGGCCCCGTAGCTTAACTGAATAGAGTACTTGACTACGGATCAAGAGGTTCCAGGTTTGAATCCTGGCGGGGTCACAAAGTAAAACATGAAACTCAATATGGATAAGGGTTTCATGTTTTTTATTATAGCTTTAGGGTATAGATAGGGTGCAATCAAATTTCTGTGGATAAATACTTTTCAGCTTATTTTGCTTTACTACCTTCTTGCAGTTTCTGTATAACATACTGCAAGTGGTTCGCAAGTGCGAACTCTTTTACTTCATACTTTATTTATTTTAATTGAAACTTTTAACCGGAAAAAGTTAGTGCTAACTGAAAGGAATCGCCATTAGTTTTACCTTTTCATCATTTGTTAACACTTTTTTTATTTCTGCAATCAGTGGCAGAATTGTTTCATAGTTATTGTTAGCAACATTCAATACTATAAATCCAATTTCATACTTATCTACGTTTTGCTGATGCTGCAAATTTTTGTCTCACGTTACCAGGTAATCAAAATTTTCTGCTTCCATGGCTCTGATAAGGTTGCCATTTTCTAAAGCATTCCAGCCTTTATCTTTAACGGTATAAATTTCACAAACGTCCTGTAAACGATATTTTATTTTGATGGGGAGGTTTTCGTCAAGCAATACTTTTTTCATGCATGGATTGTCTGCATTTGAAGAAGATTTTCAGATTGCTCAATTACCTCAACTGCCTGCTGTTTTGTTACCGAAGGAAAATCTTCAAGAAATTCTTTTAAAGAATGCCCGGCTTTGAGATAGTCAAACAAATTTTTTACAGGAACCCTTGTGTTGCTAAATACAGGTTCTCCGCTTTGAATATTTGGTGATATGGTAATTGCAGAAAGCACTAATGCAAAGATAAATGTTTGGAAGAATTATTACATGTTAGTTGTGAAAGTCATTGCAGCCAATATATGTTCTTTCTTAAGCGAAGGATAATCGTTTAAAATTTCTTCCTGTGTCATACCTGCAGCAAGCCATTGTAAAATATCAGCAACGGCAATCCTTGTTCCTGTAATGCAAGGTTTACCAAAACGTATTTCCGGGTTTATTGAAATATATGTTGCAGCTTCTTTCATGTTGTAAATTTATACTAATTAAGTTACGGTTAACTTTTCTAATTAGAACAATACAATAATGTTTGATTTGCCAACATTCAACATAGGGAGGCATTCATTCTTTCGCCGTTATTGACCGAAAACTCTTAGATTGATTTGAAACTGCTGATGTTTATATGGTGAACTATGTTGGACGTTTAAATAATTATATTAAAGAGCTTCAGGATTATTAATCAAGTTTTTTATTATTTTCCAATATTGTTCTTCTTCACTTGTTTTTTCAACTTTAATATTTAACTCATTGATTAGTGAAATAAACTGTAGATTAAAATCATTTACTGCTTTATTAAAAACCTTTGCCGAGGTTTCTAATGGTAATTCATCAAAGCTTAATGTAAATCCATAACTTGAATTAAAACTTACATTACTAATGATTTCGTGATTTAATATTAAAATTGTAGTAAACTTGATGGTTTAATACCAAATACAATTTATCGGAAGAGTTAATATTGATAAGCAGCTTTAAGAAGAAGATATTAATTGGGAAAAATTGATTGAAAAGTTGAGGAGAAAACCATTTGTGCAATAACCATCAAAGAAAAATCAACAGAACCGGTTTACTTAACTGATGATAAAGGACAAGAAATATTTTATATCAGAAGACAAGCATCAACGATTGATTTAAGACCAAGTGAAACGATGAAGTATATTAAGGAACATTGGAAGTGAAAATAATACCAGAAGAAAAAAATATTTCAGAAGATTATTTTAAAGGAAGTGCTAACGTAAACGATGAAGCGAAGAATAAGCCGAAAGAAGTTATATTGAGTGAGTGCTTTGTGAAAATGTAATCTCATAAGTATTAAAATAAAATAAATTAATGACTAAAAATAAAACCATCAATGTAAAAGGAACCGAGATTATGATTTTTCAAGGTGAACAATCTGATTACATTTCACTTACAGATATTGCCCGCCATAAAGATTCAACCAATACCGATGATATCATTAAGAATTGGCTTAGAAACAGGAATACTATAGAGCTATTAGATTTCTGGGAATTAATGTATAACCCCGGTTTTAAGAGGCTGTCTCAAAAGGTCAGCCTTTTTTTATTTTCAAAAAAGCAGGTATGTT
>JBDTLW010000301.1:0-4120 GCA_039934575.1 Parafilimonas sp.
ATATGAATTGGCAATTATCACATCATGTCTGGTAATTGATGTTATTCAGTTAATACTATAAGTTATTAGATTAAATAAGCGAATTACCATAAAGCATGACGAAATGGAATAAGTAATTTCTATATTTATTAAATTGGTAGGTTAAAGCCGCAAATTAGAAAGCAAAGAAAAATTCTGAAAAATACTTAACGGCGTTGGCCTTATGCATGGTGTATTTACTAATGCTTTTATTAATGAGTCTTCAATGTAAATATTTAGGTCTTTATATAGGTTGCAAAACCAATAAAGGCGTACTAACAGGCATCTGCGAGGAATCAATTTTTATTCTTTCAGAAACTACAGGCTTACAGACTTTTCAAGCTGAATCGGTTGGAGAAATTTTATTTTTATATTTAAGACCATTCGGTAATCTTAATGCTGAAGAAGTGAAAATATTAATTGAAAAAGGTTTTAATATCGGCAGACCAAAAGGTTATAGTTTTTCCACTGAGGCATTCATTTTCTTACTAAGCTTGTAC
Organism: Parafilimonas sp.; assembly: GCA_039934575.1. Taxonomy (GTDB): domain Bacteria; phylum Bacteroidota; class Bacteroidia; order Chitinophagales; family Chitinophagaceae; genus Parafilimonas. The sequence continues at coordinate 519 of JBDTLW010000301.1, forward strand.
GTAGATATTTTTGGCTTAATAGAAATGGGTTACGCAAAAGAAATGCTTCTGTAAAAAAACTTAATGTTGAAATGATTGTTTGCTGCCGATACAAAAAATGTTTTTAAGAACCCTGCTGATATTTATTAATCCCACTCTTCTTCTTCTTTTTGTTTTTCTCTCTTATACACTTTTGCAGAAAGATAAACGCCCAATTCGTACAAACCAAACAAAGGAAGAAATACAATTGTTTGGCTATACCAATCGGGGCTTGGTGTAATTACTGCTGCAACAATCAACAAAATAACAAGTGCATATTTACGTGACCTGCGCAAGAACTGCGGTGTAACTATGCCGATCTTAGTAAGTGCATACGTAAGCACGGGCATTTCAAAAGCAATACCACAGCCTATAATAACATCAGTAAGGTTATCAATATAATCGTTTATGGTTGGTCTTGTTGTAACCATGTTAAGAGCACTTACCTGGAAAGATGCTAAAAAATTAAACGTAAATGGCCCTAAAATAAAATAACCAAATGCAGCGCCAAGAAAGAAAAAAAATGAGATCCAAAAAATTATAAAGCGGGTTCCTTTTAATTCTTTTGTCTTAAGCGCCGGCTTTACAAACCGCCAGAACTCCCAGAAGATATATGGAAACGCAGCGATTAAACCACCTACAAAAGCAATAGAAAAACTACTGAAAAACTGACCACCAAATGTGGTGGTTTGCATAGTAACTGTTACCGGCGGCAAACAAAGTTGATCACCTAAATTAAGCAGATGGCTGAGGCGACAGATAGCGCGATAACTTATGAAATTTGGATTGATGGGGCCGGTAATAATATTATCAAATACCCATTGTATTTTAATAAAAATAAGTACAGCAAAAATCATTATAGCAAGCAGTGAACGGATAATATGCCATCTTAATTCTTCTAAGTGATCTACAAAAGCCATTTCTCCTTTCTTACCCTGACTTCTTCGACCAAAAAAACCTTCTGCCATTATGTTCTTCTTTTTTTAAAGGTTACAAATGTACGTGGCAGGCAATCAAACGGATGTATAAAATTTATAAAGTTGAAATGTTATCAGCGCAGCAGCTTAAGTTTTACCATTTCAATACGGGTATCGCTTACATTAAGAATATCAAATTCATATTTATCAATAATAATTCTTTCCTTGGCACGCGGAATGGTTTCGTGCTGATTAATGATATATCCGGATAAAGTTTCAGATTCTGTATCAGGAAAATCAAGATCATATTTTTCTTTCAAAAAATCCAGTTCCATTCTGCCTGAAAAAATAAATTCATTTTCGGAAATTTGTTTCTCAACAAATTCTTCTGTATCATATTCGTCCTGTATCTCACCAAAAATTTCTTCTAACAGATCTTCCATAGTTATAATGCCGGCAGTACCGCCAAATTCATCAACCACCCATGCAATGCTTTTTCTTTCTTTATTAAATTTATTCATCAGGTCTGTTGCGCTCATAGTTTCCGGAACAACAGGAATGGGGAGTAATATGGAACGCAGGTCTTCAGGCTTTTTGAAAAAATCAAGCTGATGAATGTAACCCTGAATATTATCAATATTACCTTCATATACTACAAGCTTGCTTAATTTGGTTTCCATAAAATGTTGCAACGCTTTTTGAATTGTAGTACTTATTTCAACAGCTTCAATTTCTGTACGCGGCACAAGACATTGCCTTACTTTAACTGAAGGTAATGATAAGGCATTTTCAAAAAGCTCTGTATTCAGCTCCTGCGAATTAGGATCCTGCTCTCTTGTTTGCTGATAAAAATGTTCAAGATCAATTTTAGAAAATGGTTCGCCCTTATCTTTTACTCTTACATTAAAAAGATATTTTAAAATGCCTTCTGCAAGATTTACAAATAATGAAGAGATGGGATTAAATAAATTATAGAACAGCTTTGCCACCGGCGCAAAAAAACTTAACAAGGTATCATTGCGTGCACGAAAAATTGCTTTTGCCACAAACTCGCCGATTATTAAAACAACCAATGAAGAAAGCAGGGTATCAAACAAAAGTTTTACATATTCATTTTGCAGATTAAGCGGGTTCCATAAAGAGGTGCTCATTAATTTACTGAACAATAAACCATATACTACAAGAAAAACATTTACGCCAATTAAGCAGGTGCCTAAAAACCGTGAAGGCGCTTCCATAAATTTTGAAAGAATGCTGCCGCTCCTTAATCCCTGTTTTTTTTTCAGCTCGATAGAAAGCCGGCTGGCACTGATGAAAGCAATTTCAAGCCCTGCAAAAAACGCAATAAAAATGAGCGTAAAGGCAATCCATAATAAGAGATTAACTGAATCCATACATCGAATATAGAAGAAAGTTTTTTAAAAGAATTTGTATTAAGATACAGGCTGACTCCTGCAGCACTTTTTGTGAAAATTTTTGTTTCTTCCTTAAACCCAATTAAGGTATCTGCTGCTGTTGTATTTTGATTGCTTTTCTGTTAATTTTTCGCACTTAATTTATTAGAATTTTTTTTCAAATATCCACAGGGCTGCATCAAATCTTTTAATAGTATTTCTTCATACAGCAAATTGCCTTAAGTGATGATCAAGATGTTTATAAAACATATTATTCCATTCTGTTTTTGATAAATTACCAAACGAGTGAGATGCCTTTCCATCAAAATGGGCTTCGCCCAATTGCTGTGTCTTATTTATATAATTGATTAAGCGGATTTTTTCTGCCCCAAAATCTTTGTTATCTGTTATTAAAAATTCCGGGGCAGTGCGGTTGTTCTGTTTGTAAGGGGTTTCACTAACAACTATTTTTTTTACAAATGCTTTTAAAAGAAATTTTTTAAAAGCATTTGGTTTGCGATGTTTGTTTTCATAAACCATTTCATAAGCCACATTGCAATGTGCCAGCATTTGAGATACGCTCATTTTACCCCAGAGCGGTTTTGATTGCGGGCGTAATTTATTAATACGGTCTATAATTTCTGCTGAAATTTTTTTAGTGAAAATATTTTTCATTTTATTTTGTTTTAGGAAATCAGGCTTCTCAAAAAGTTTTTACGTGTTCAAATTTACAAACAGAAATTATTGTTTTTGCAATAGATAAGCAGAGTTACATAAGCGGAAATATGGCACCGCAGAAACAGATTTATATTTACTAACATTTCTTTAAAAAAATTTATTGGATATTACATTGTTATCATTTTCTATTCGGCAATTTTGCACAAGAACATTAAATTCGTTTCAACTTACAAATGCCGGTTTACAATCAATCCCGAAGCAGGATAATACAGGTAATATTTATTCTCGTTTTTCTGCTCATTATAGTGCAGTTATTAAACTTACAGATATTTTCTACTCAATATAAACTGCAGGCAGAGAATAATGCCATTTATCGCAAAGTAGTTTATCCTGACCGCGGTATAGTTTATGACAGGCATGGCAAAGCCATTCTTGAAAATACCATTATGTATGATCTGATGGTTACGCCTTCTGAAATAAAGGGTACAGATACGGCAACGCTTTGCAGTATTTTAGGAATTGATACCGCAGGGTTTAAAAAAAGAATTATTACTGCCATAATTAAAAACTCACGCTACAAACCGGGCATTTTTGA
>JBDTLW010000302.1:0-4116 GCA_039934575.1 Parafilimonas sp.
TTAGAACCAACAACAGTATTACTTTTACCGGTTGTATTTTCATACATCGCTATAAGACCAATAGATGTATTATTATCTCCGGTTGTATTGTTATACATTGATTGAAGCCCAACTGCGATGTTATTCTGAGCCGTGTTAGCATATAAACTTTGGTAGCCTATTGCAACATTACCTCCACCTGTTGTAGCACTTTGTAAAGTGTTTGAACCAATAGCCACATTATCAACTCCTGTAGTGTTACCATATAAAGCTTTGTATCCAATGCCCACATTATCTCTGTTTGCATTATTATATAAAGTTTGATAACCTATAGCAACATTATTGCCTCCATAATTATTTGAATATAAAGCGCCTGAACCTAAAGCAACATTGTAAGATGAAGCAGTAGTTAAATACATCGCCTTTTCTCCAACAGCCACATTAGAATTGCCCGAAGTATTTTGTCTTAAACTATTGGCACCAACAGCAGTATTATAATTGCCATTGGTATTTTGCCCCATTGATAAGGGTCCAACAGCGGTATTGTTGTAACCTCCGTTTAAGGCACTGTCAGCATAATCGCCGACAAATAAATTTTGATTGGGTGCATCATCATAAAGAACATGAATGCCGTTTATTCGGAATACTTTTCCGCTATTTATATTTATATCTCCGGCTACATCCAGTTTATAAGCAGGACTGTTCAATCCAATACCAACATTTCCGGCGGTATAATAAACTGAGCTTCCTTTCTTTTTCCAATATTCAGTTGATGAACCTGCAGAAGAAACAGCCTGCCACGCAGCGCCATCATAATAATAAAAGCCAGATGTAGCATTGGTTTGATAAATTAATAATCCGCTTGCCGGTGAAGTAATTGCATCGCGTTGATTTTTTGTCATGCGCGGAATAAGCAATCCTTTTTTTACTGATTTTATTTCTAATAATGAAGACGCATCAGGTGTTGTTGTGCCGATACCCGCACTGCCTGTTGACGGAAACGTATTTGTTTGTTCAAAAGACTTTTTTGATGAGAATAAGGCAATCATCAGAATTGAAATAGCAATTATATTTTTCATATTTTATCTTTTTGATCCATGATAAATTTTTCAACCTTTTAGATAGGACGCACTTTGTTCAGGCATTACAAACGGACAAAGGATAATATAGATATAAGGTTAGCAACGGCAAGCCATGGGTAGTTTAAAGTTTCAAACGAAGCTTAATTATAAGGTTTCGTTGCATGCACAAACTTCCATAGTGATAAGCTGCCATTCACTACATGAAAATGTAGTTTTAAACCGCAGTACTAAATTATTTGTGTTGTTTGTTTATAAGTTCAAAGCGGGAATGCACCTGGAGAATTTCATAAATATTTTTTATATGATAGCGAACGGTGTCAATTGAAATAAATAATTTTTCAGCAATCAGTTTATAACTCATTCCGCTAACAATGCATTCAAGAATTTCTTTCTGTCTTTCATTAAGATTGCTTTCTTTTTTATCAGGAAATGGTTTAATACCTGAACGGAATAATTGCAATGTTTTTGCTGCAATACTTGGCGTCATCGGTGCGCCGCCCGATTGTACTTCACTAATAGCTTCAAGAATTTTTGCCGGTGGTGTTTTCTTTAAAATATATCCATCAGCGCCAGCTTGTATGGCATTAAATATTTTATCATCATCTTCAAAAACCGTTTGCATTATGACATGAATATTCTGAAAATTTTGCTTTATAATATTTACCGCTTCAATACCATTTATGCCAGGCATATCAATATCCATCAGCACCACATCTGGCTGGCTTCTTTTTATTTTGAAAATAATATCTGCAGCATTATCATAAGCGCCCACACAGGTAAATCCCGGTGTGCCATTTATTAATTGATAATAACTGTCGCGAAGCAAATAGTTGTCTTCAAACAATGCAACGCTGATACTTTTTTCCATTTGATACAAATCTTAATTTAGTTAGCCGCAACAACACTACCTTATAATGTAGTTGCCAAGTTATTTAACCGGAACTATCAATTCAATGCTCGTTCCTTTTTCTAAAAAGCTTGTAATATTTAATATTGCATGCATTTCGTGAGCGCGTGCCTGCATATTTTTTAACCCGTTGCCCGCTTGCGGATTTGCAGTGTTAAATCCAATTCCATCATCTGCTATAATCATAACAAGCTTAGCAGCTTCTTCTTTAATATGTACATGCACATTTTTAGCTCTTGAATATTTGCAGGCATTGTTCATGGCTTCTTTAAAAATGAGATAGAAATTTTTTCTCTTTTCCATCGGCATTTTTATGTTTTTTATTTTCTCCTCTGCATTAAACTCCAGCAAAATATTTTTACCTGATAATAGTTCACCTGAAAAATATCTCATACGCTGCAAGATATTTTCAAATTGATCATTTTTTGGATTAACTGACCAAACAATATCATTCATAGTATCAATCATATTGCGTGAAGCATTGCCCATTTTTTGTAATATATTTTTTGCATTTTCTTTATTTGATTCTAATTGCTGAGAAGCCACTTCGCTGTAAACAGAAATGCTGTTTAATGTAGAGCCAATATCATCATGCAGATCGCTTGCAATTTTCTGGCGAATATGCGAAAGCGCTTCACGATTGCTTTTGCGATAATTATAAATTGCATACATAATAAATACCGCTAATAAAAACCAAAGTATATACGCCCACCAGGTTTGCCACCAGGGCGCATTGATATTGATATTTATTTTAGTAACTGCTCTTGTATTAATGCCATCAGTATTTTGAGCATACACGCTAAAAATATAATTGCCCGGCGAAAGGTTTGCATACGTAACCGAACGTTGTGGGCCGGCAGCAATCCAATCTTTATCAACACCGGATAATTCATAATAATATTTATCTGCCGCTCTGCCATTAAATGAAAGCGCCGCGTATTCAATTGTTATAACATTTTGATCATGGGTTAAACTGATGGTTTTATTTGCTAATAGAGAATCAACCGAATAACTATGTTCATTTATACGGAGATTTGTAATGCAAACATTTGGCGGAGGTGGTTTTGTTTTTATGCTGTCAGGATTAAAATAACAAATGCCCGTTTTACCGGTAAACAAAATGATGCCGTTTTTTAGTTGATAAAACGGCGATTGCAATTCATGATCTCTTATACCATCATCAATACCAAAATGAGAAACTTTATTACTGGAAATATCCAGCAGGTTTATTCCTTCATTACCAAATATCCAAAAATTATTGTTCGAAGCAATTGCGCCAAATACATCATTGCTTGATAAGCCATTCATTGTATTAAAAAACTGCGCTGATCTTGTGTGTGTATTTAAAATAAAAAACCCTTTGTTATCCGTGCCGCCGGTAAGCATAGAATCATTTATAAAAGAAGGGGAAAAAATATGCAGCGGATACAGTATGGAATCTTCAACAATATTTGTTTGTGTATTAAATTTTCTGAGGCCGTTTTCACCGGGGCCCCACCAAACATTGCCTGAATTGTCAATGCAAAGCGCATCAACGGGTGAGATAGACTTTGAAACATTCCTAAAGCTGTTTTTAAACACTATTGCATCATTTGAAGCATCATCAAACTTTGCTATTAAACCATTATACAAACCAAACCATATATTACCGCTGCCATCTTTAATTGCATGCATTATGGTTGAATGCTCAAAAGCAAAAATTATTTTATTGGTGAATTTTTTTGTTACAGTATCATACATGGAGACCATTCCATACTGGCAACCAATTATTATTCTTCCTCTCTTATCTTCAGCAAAACACCATGCACGGTTTAAAGGCTCACCAAATGATGCAGCATTATTTTTATCATGCACATAATGATGGATGAGTATAAAATTGCTGTCGTATTCAAATACTCCATCACCCCAGGTACTTACCCAAACATCACCGGATGAACTTTGAAATATTGAAGAAACATCTGTGTTGAAATGCGTTACAGACGATTCAGATTTTGGATTGAGATACTTAAATTTCTGAGATCGCGGATTAAAAACATTCATGCCCAAATCCGTGTCAATCCAAATATTATTATCTGCATCCTGGTAAAAATTGTATATGATTTCGTTGTAGTGAAAACCATATTCAGAACCATTATCATTTTCCTGTTG
>JBDTLW010000303.1:0-4115 GCA_039934575.1 Parafilimonas sp.
AAAATAAATTTAGGATCAACAGCCAGCGCCCGGGCAATTTCTGTTCTGCGTCTTTCTCCGCCGCTCAAACTATCGCCATTATTTTTTCGCACATGCATTAAATTAAATTCTTCAAGCAGAACTTCCAGTTTATCCAAACGTTCCTGCTTCTTCATTTTTGTCATTTCAAGCACAGCAAGAATATTATCTTCTACACTTAATTTTCTGAAAACAGATGACTCCTGCGGAAGGTAACCAATACCCAATTGCGCACGCTTATACATGGGCATCTTGGTAATGTTTTCATCATTTAAAAAAACTTCGCCTGAGTCTGCCTTTATTAATCCAACTACCATATAAAATGTAGTGGTTTTGCCTGCGCCATTCGGTCCAAGTAAACCCACAATTTCGCCCTGCTCTACTTTAATAGAAACATCGCTTACAACCGTGCGGCTGCTGTATGTTTTATACAAATTTTTTGTGCTGATGATGATATTCAAAAGATTTTCTTTTCAACAAAAATAGATGATGCAGGATAAAAGAAGCAGGAAGTGTTTTTTATTAACAAGAATTCTTTCTTACACATAACTCAGATTTTTACAGATAATTTTTATTTCTTTCCTGTAATCTGTGAGCGGGAAAAATTACTCATACAATTTAATAAGAAATTTATCAACATAATTCCCTCTCAGTTTGTAGAGGAAAATTTAGGTTTGCATGTTCAATGAAACATCAGCATTTTAATTTCAGAGACCAGCATTTATGGCTTTCGCCGGAACGTGTTATTTTTTGGGAAGATGAAAGAACACTCATTTTATCCGACAGTCATTTTGGTAAAACTGGACACTTCAGAAAATCAGGATTAGCTGTGCCGCAAAATATTTTTTTGGAAGATCTGCAGCGCCTTTTTAATCTTGTTCAATTTTATAAACCCCAACAATTAATTGTTGTCGGTGACCTTTTTCACAGTAGGTCAAACAAAGAACATTTACTTTTTGAAAAATGGAGAAATGATTTTACACAGCTCCAAATATTACTGGTAAAAGGCAATCATGATGTGTTGCGAAATGAATGGTATGAGCAAATAAAAATAAATGTATTTGATGATGAAGCTTTACGAATAAATTCATTTGCTTTTATGCATGATCATGCACACATAGAAAAGTTTCCGCAGCATGATGATGCTTATTTTTTTACAGGTCATTTACATCCCGGTATTTCTATACATGGCAAAAGCAGGCAATCTTTAAGCTTTCCCTGTTTTTATTTTAATGAGCATTTTGCAGTATTACCAGCTTTCTCAAAATTCAGCGGGCTTGCATTGATCAATAAAAAGAAAACAGATAATGTTTTTGCAATTGTAAATAATGAATTGATTGAAATGTGATATGTGTCCTACACCTTGGAGGTGTAGGACACATATAATGCAATTAGTTGAAGGCAATATTTATCATGTTTACAATCGGGGTAATAATAAACGGCAAATATTTTTTTCGCGGGAAAATTATATTTATTTCTTAAAATCAGTGCACAAAAACATCGCTTCCTGCAGTGATATATTTGCATGGTGCTTAATGCCTAATCATTTTCATTTTCTCATTCATGCAAACCAAAATTCAGTTCTGGAGATTAATGAAGGCAGTTTTGCAAGGCAGCAGTTTTCGCAGCAAATAAAACAGCTTTTAAGTTCTTATGCTAAAGCCATAAATAAACAGAAAAACTTTACAGGCAGTTTATTTCAGCAAAAAACAAAAGCTGTTTGTGTTAATGATGCATGTTGCTCTTATGCGCAAACTGCATTTCATTACATTCATCAAAATCCTATGAGAGCAAATCTTGTAACAAAAATGGAAGAATGGGAATTTTCTTCATTCGCAGATTATGCAGGATTTCGTAATGGCAACTTATGCAACAAAGAACTGGCTTATTTGCTTTTAGATTTAAATAAAGAAAATTTTTATACGGATTCGTACAAAGTGATAGAGGATGATATTATAAATATGATTGAGTAGTATAAAGTGTCCTACACCTTGGAGGTGTAGGACACTTTATACTTTACCTCAGATACACATCATACGGCAATCTTGCCTGCGGAATATTTATTATCTGCGATACCTGTTTTGTTTTTTTAAGAAGATCATATTGCTGCTGTCCTATTTCTTTTATCAAAGCTTTTTGCTGGCTTTGTGCAGTAAATGATTGATCCGTTAATTGTTCAAGCCAGCTTTTTTGTTCAGGGTATTCACGTGTACGGTAATTGCTGAGTTTCGCCATGCGTGCTGCGCAATCAATAGCATCCTGCAATGTTCCTGTTCTGTCAACCAAACCCACACCAATAGCACGTTTACCAATCCATACACGCCCTTGCGCAATGCTGTCAATATACACAACATCTTTTTTTCTGCCATCGGCAACACGTGTTTTAAATGTATTATAAATTGTATCTACAGATGCTTGTATAAAATTCCTTTCCATATCAGTAAGCGGTCTGCTTATAGAACCAAGATCAGCATACGGACCTGTTTTTACACCATCGAATGTGATGCCTAATTTATCATTAAAAAAATCTTTAAGATTAGCCAGCACGCTGAATACGCCGATAGAACCGGTGATAGTTGTTGCATCAGCAAAAACAGAATCTGCATCACAGGAAATATAATAACCGCCTGATGCTGCATAATCACCCATACTTACCACAACAGGTTTTGCTTTTTTTGCCAGTGAAACTTCTCTCCATATTGCTTCGCTTGCCATAGAACTTCCACCCGGAGAGTTTACACGAAATACAATTGCTTTTACATCATTATCTAATCTCGCTTTACGAATAAGCTTTACAAAATCATCACTGCCAATCTGATCTTTACCGCCTTTGCCATCAACAATATCTCCCTGCGCATAAATAATATCAACTTTACCGCCATCGCCATCTTTTTGAAAATTTATCGCCGCTGCATAATTTCCTAAAGAAACAAAATTGATATTATCCTTCGGATCTTTGTGTAAACGTTTAAGCAATTCAGATCTTATTTCATCATCATATTTCAAACCATCAATAAGATTATATTTCAATGCATCATATGCTGTTTGTATAGCGCCTGAATTGGCAAGCTGATGTAAACTTGCTGTATCTGTATGTCTTGCTTCTGCTGTTGTTATTAACAGGTCATTATAAATATCATTCAGCCAAATGGTAGTTTGTAAACGATTAGCGTCTGTCATCTCAGTTACACGTAAGGGTTCTGTTGCGCTTTTAAATTTTCCGGCATAAAATATCTCGGGTTTAATTTCAAGCTTATCCAGCAAACCTTTCAAAAACATTTCATCAACAGAAAATCCATTCCATTCAACGCCGCCAGCAGGATTGCAATAAATTTTATCTGCAAGCGTGGCAACATAATAAGCACGTTCAGGAATAATATTTCCATAAGCGATTATGAATTTCTTGCTTTTTTTAAAATCAATCAATGCCTGTCTTAATTCCTCACTCGCGGCGTAACCATTTTCATTATCACCTGCTTTTATATATATGCCTTTAATAGCGGAATCCGTTTTTGCATACCGTATCATGCGCACTACATCATACAAACCCGGAACGTCTTTAGTATGGTCGCCAAAAAAATTATTTAAAACATCAACTTTTGCCTGCTCAGCAAAAGGCTGATTGAGATCAAGCACCAATACTCCTTTAGTACCAATATCAGGTTTTGATGGTGAGGTTGCACTTCCTATTACAAGCGAAAGCGCAAAAAATATGGCAATGCTGAACACAATTAACGCTACCAATGCTGCAAAGAAAATCTTCAGAAAACTTCTCATGTTTTATTGTATTAATCTTTCCGGTTGAAATTATTTTAAACTAAATAAGCTGATCATCTGCTGCTTTAAAAATAAAGCTGCAACTTTTAATTACATACGCAGCGCACAAAAATAAAGATATTTGCCACCTTTTATACTGTGAATTTATGAATACAGCTTTTCTGCTTACGGGTGGTAATTTGGGAAATCGTTTACAAAGCCTTGAACATGCAGCGTCACTTATTGAAAAGAATTGTGGTGATATTCATAAGCTTTCTTCTATATATCAAACAGCAGCATGGGGTTTTACAAACCAGCCTGATTTCTATAACCAGGTATTG
>JBDTLW010000304.1:0-4104 GCA_039934575.1 Parafilimonas sp.
TCGTGTACCGGCAACTATTTCATTGCCTGAAAATGTATTGAACTTTAAAAACTGTTTTTTCTCTTTATCCAAATCGCAGTTGCTTGTAATCCAGTCGTAAGCCGCTAAAAAGAAACCACCTGTACCGCAAGCCGGGTCTGCAATAGTTTTCAGCGGTTCAGGGCGCAAACAGGCAACCATTGCGCGTATTAATGCCCTTGGTGTAAAGTACTGACCGGCGCCGCTTTTCGTATCTTCTGCATTCTTCTCCAGCAAGCCTTCATAAATATCGCCTTTGTCTTTTACGCCCATCAGCACCCATTGCTCTGCATTAATCAGTGCAATTAGTTTATACAGCTTGGCAGGGTCTGTTATTTTATTCTGGCTCTTGGTAAATATCTGCCCGAGTATGCCTTTCTCTTTTCCCAGTTCCCGCAGCAGGTTATTGTAATGCACTTCCAAATCATCGCCGCTTATATTGGTAAGTGTTTGCCAGTTATAGGCTGATGGAATAGGCATGGCACGGTTATGCGGCGGCTTGCTATACTCATCTGCCATTTTTAAAAACAGCAAATAAGTAAGCTGCTCCAAATAATCTCCATAACCTACACCATCATCGCGAAGCGTGTTGCAGAATGCCCAGACTTTGGAGACGATTTGACTCTTTGACATTATAAATTATTAATAAAAGTTTAATTAGTCTATTATGGAAATTAATAGTCGCTATAATTTTTTTATATCTCTGTATAGTTGTTTCAAATGCTCATTTGACATGTCCAAGATTGGCTCATACATAAAAGAATTTAAATGAATATTTTCCGGTGTCATTAAGTTTACTTGATCTAGAAATTCGATGGTTGCTATTTCTAATGGAAAATCATTTTTGTATCTTTTTATCAAAGTAGAAGTTTGATGTTTGGTAATTTCTTTCCAGAAAGTATCATCCGCAATTTTATTAATCATAAATTCTTCAGCTTTCAGACGAATGGCAATCGCGAGAACGATTTTATTTTCTAGATCAATTTTGTCTGAGATATCAATCAAAATAATTTCCGCTGTTTCATAAATTAAATTAAGTACAATATTAGCTGGGTTGCTTAATATTAAGGTGCTTTTATCTTTCAAAATGTCAACATAAATGGCTTGAAGATTAGCAGTGGTAAGAGTTTTTGTATCCTCTTTAATGTGTAAAAGTGAAGTAAGCTTGTTACAATTTTCGGTATACCCTGCGTAGTCAGCAATATTTCTTACAAAAGGAATGGAGGCAATTAACATTGATTCTTTACCGACTTGATGAAATTCATTCTTCCAAGTATCAAACGGGTTATTTTGATACTTTTCCTCAACTAGCTCTATACCGTCAACTGTTCGTATTGTATTAAGTTTATTTTTTCGTGTCATGTCCAATCTACCGCTAACCGTTCTATAAAAATCAAAATTATGTGTAAGAATTATTTGCTTAAAAATGCTTTCGTTGGAAATATCTTTCAAATATTCTATAATCGCATACTTGTTTTTATAGTCAAATGAATCTGCAATATCATCCACTACAAATAGTGTTTCTTGCTTACTTTGTTTACGTGCTTCTACTTCAAAAATGATGTTCAAAATATAAAGTGCTCTTAATTCGCCATTGCTTAAAACTTTAAATAATTCTGTTTCTTCAATGGAAGCAGTATCAGCAAAATCGTTAAAGACAAATTTAATACGTGGTAATTCACTCTTTAAAATTACATCCTCCTGGTTATCTACTAACAATGTAAAAGGAACAAAAAATCTTCTGTTGAATTCTTCAATCACATGTAGCCATTGAGTTCCTTCTTTCTTTGCTTCAGCAGTAATTTCCTCAATAGCAGCCTGACCTTTGCCATATATGGACTCAAGAGTTTTATATGACTCTATATTTCTTTTTAAATAGGAAATCCAAAGTTTTTGTTTAAACGCATTAAGATTCGATAATTCGGGAAGTATAGATTGATTTGTCTCTATATAATCCCTAAAGCCTTTTAAGTCTTGATTTTTTGTTATTGCCTTATCAATATCTTCAAAAGCTTTTATTAAATCAGGATTCTTTATAATGCTATCTTTTTCTTCTTGTATAACTTTTTCTAATTCCGCCTCTGTAGTTATTACTTTATTCTCTTTTCCGTGGAGCGATACAGAATGGTTTGCTTTAAAAAATCCATTGTCTTTTAAGTTCTTGGCAATTATAGAAGCATTATTATGATTAAAAATACCTTTCTTAAAATAGGTAGATGAATCAATCAGTTCATTATATTTTGAAATGTATTCTGTGAGTTTAGTTTTAAAATCTTTGGTCTCAAGAAAACCAATCACTTTATCATTAAATATTTTTTGGTAAACGATGTTTTCAAATGCAGGTTCAGCCTTGTCTAATACTTCTATTTTAACCCGGAGAATTGATTTAAAAAATTCTTTTGGAGTAAAAGTAAAATCATTTGAGAAAGCTTCTTCAATATCGGTTTTTATACCAGATAAAGATGTTAGTTCAGTAATTAAAATTTCTTTTTTCTCATCAATTTCAGCATGGATGTTTTCATACTTTTCCTTTAATTCCTTATTGACTAATAATGTTGAGATTTTTTTGCACTTAAAATCTTGGGCATAAGGTAAAATAACGAAGACCTGTGCGCTATTAATATCTTTGTTGGACTCGTCCTGAATACTTCTTTTAGTTTTTCTTTCTTTAAAAATTGAATCATGGGATTCTTCATCATTACTTAAATCTAAAAAAGTTTTTGCAAGAGAAGTTTTCATTATTCCATTTGGAGCATAGATAGCGTATGTAGGTTTTTTAGTGAAATCAAAATCATAAGTCAATTTCTTAATACCATAACAATTTTCTAATTCTATTTTTACTTTATCCATAAAAAATTTAGTTTAAATCATAATTCAAAGATTATTTACGCTTTTTCCTTTTGTTTAGAAATTCTACTTCTGGATGAATATGCTGTAACCATTCTTCAAATTCTTTTCTGCCAATTTTGACTGGTAATAATGAGACTTTTAAATGTGTAATCATCCACTTTTCAATCAATGGCTCAATATGGTCAGGAAATTTAATTGAACTTGTTGCTTTTAAATATCCTTTTTCTGCACTAAAAAATTTATCTCCTACTAATCTTCTTAGGTTATGATTTCGAGAATCTAACAAATCAGCAAGTCTTTTTTTTAAACTTCCAGTCTCTCCAACATAACTCAATTGATCATCGACAAAAAAACAATATACGCCAGCCTCTCTCGGAAATGTTCTACACCATTGCCTTGATAATTGCAAAGGAATTCTATTTTTCGGTTTTAGTAAATGAGACTTTATTTGTTTAAAATAATTCTCAATTAAAATATCTGAAATTATTTCTTCCATAACAGTATGTTCAAACCAACTTCCCTTCAAACGCCTTTTTTAAAATACTTTGCCTTAATGCCTCTGCCTGTTGCAGGCTTTGGGTTATGCTTTCTTCCATTTTATCAGCAACACTAAGGCGGCTTTCGATTTCCTGAACGATTTTATTTTGTTCTTCGATTACGCAAAAAGGAATTTCAATATCTTTTATGTCTCTTAAATATATTGCTTGTTGTGCTGTTGCACCTGAAACAGTAATCATCTTTTGATTTGCCAATGGAGATTTTAAAATATAATTTATAAAGCCACTACTTATTGATTTATTTACTTTAATTAAAATCACACTTCCAAGTAAGCAAAAGGTTTTGTCAGTTTTTACAATACACATTCTGCCGACTGTTGCGCCGCGACTTACAATCAGTATATCGCCTCTTTTGGGGTTACATCTCTGTAATGCTTTTTTGGCTGTCTCTTCTGAAATAAAAAGAGGGTCGTCAAAAGAAACACCTTGATCTCTTACATCTTTCGCTGAAAGAAATGGGATACCACTTTCTTGTGTTGTAGGTCTGAAGTGTTCTCCATCAGTTATTTTTTCAGCAACTTCTGAAAGCTTTACCCACTTCCATCCCTCTGGCAATTCACCATCATTTACATTTTCATTAGTCAGCTTTCCTTCAAATGCCCATTTTAAAACAGACTGCCGGTAAGTTTTTAATTGCTGTTGTGCTGTTTTTAATTGTTCTATGCCTTTGTCTAACTCA
>JBDTLW010000305.1:0-4095 GCA_039934575.1 Parafilimonas sp.
GGAAGATTCTGGGATATTATTGATAAATACAAAATAGATATTTTATATACTGCGCCTACAGCAATCAGAAGTTTAATGGGCTTTGGTGATGCTCCTCTTAAAAACAAAGATCTCTCTTCATTAAAAGTTCTGGGCAGTGTTGGCGAGCCAATTAATGAAGAAGCATGGCATTGGTATGATGAAAATATTGGTAAGAAAAAATGCCCCGTAGTTGATACATGGTGGCAAACAGAAACAGCAGGTATCTTAATTTCAAATCTTGCAGGCATTACACCCTCAAAACCTGCATGGGCAACATTGCCTTTACCCGGCATTCAACCTGTGTTGGTTGATGAAAACGGACAAGAAGTTACTGAACCGAATGAAGATGGTTTTTTAAAAGGAAATCTTTGTATCAAGTTTCCATGGCCTGGCATTTTAAGAACAACTTATGGCGATCATGAACGCTGCCGCACAAATTATTTTGCCACATATCCAGGTTTATATTTTACTGGCGATGGTGCATTAAAAGACAATGAGGGCAATTATAGAATTACCGGCCGTGTAGATGATGTATTAAATGTAAGTGGACATCGTATTGGTACAGCAGAAGTTGAAAATGCAATTAATATGCATACAGGTGTTGTTGAAAGTGCTGTAGTGGGTTACCCGCATAATATAAAAGGGCAGGGCATTTATGCGTATGTAATTTATAACGGACATCATGATGTTGAACTTACAAAACGCGATATAACAATAACAGTGAGCCGTATTATCGGGGCAATTGCAAAGCCTGATAAAATTCAATTTGTACGCGGATTACCCAAAACACGCAGCGGAAAAATTATGCGCAGGATTTTAAGAAAAATTGCAGAAGGCGAAACAACAAACCTGGGTGATATAACAACATTACTCGATCCCCATATTGTTGAAGAGATCAAAGACGGAAAGATCTAATGAAATGCCGCTTTTCTTTCTTTGCCCCATTTTTCAAAGAGGGCTGCAAGGTCTTCAATAATTATTGGCTTACAGATGTAATCATCCATACCGGCTTCAAGACAATTGTCTCTATCGCCTGACATGGCACTGGCAGTTACAGCAATTATTATCGGCTGCACATCCAGACACAATCTTATCATTTTTGTAGCTTCAAACCCATCCATTTCCGGCATCAGCACATCCATTAGAATTATATCGTAGTTTCTTTCACTAACCATATCAAGTGCCTCTTTTCCATTAGATGCTATATCAGCATCATAGCCAAGTTTTGCCAAAAGCCGTATAGCTAATTGCTGATTGATTGCATCATCTTCAGCTACCAAAATATTGAATGGAAATTTTTGAAAAAATTCTTTGGAAATTTTTTCCTTTTCTAATTGGCCCCATGCATTAAGTTTAGAATTTTCTGAAGAACCATTCATATTAAGCTCTGCATTAGTTTCAGTATTAAAACTATCGTGTGCGCTTTCAAGCAGCATTTTTGTGCGCTGAATTATTATACCTGTACTTCTTTGCTGGTCTGCATCTAAATCTGTATCTCTTAAAAGATTGGCCATACCCATTATACCATTTACACAATTATGTATTTCATAACTCATTTTAGCAATAAGCATTTCATTCCCCTCTTTTTCTATAATACTTTCCTGAACAAGATTTTTATTTAATTGCTCTGCATTATTAAATAATTCCTGCATCTCCTGGTTTTTAATATTAAGCTCATTTAACTGCTCTTTTAATTTTTTTATCCGTTGCAAAAAAAATATAACCATTCCTGCAAATACAATTAAAAAGATAACTGTACTAAAAAGCGTTTCCGTCGAAACGACCGATAACACATTAATAGAACCAGGTGGGTAAAAACAGATTATCATAGTAAAAAGTTTATTAGTGTTTTTAATATTATCCTGTTTGCGATATGGCAAACAAAACAGGCTTTGCTTTTTCTGCTGTTTCCTTACTGCTGTTTACTATCATCATTTCAGAGGTTGCCAGTTTACTAAGCAGGGATATATCTTTTAAATGCGGATTCCAGTCAAAAATTAATTTATCAATAGGCCGCCAAAAGATCACCCAACTAAATACGTCAAAACTTGTTAAAAGGATTGTTTCCACCGGATTAGTTGATGTAACGATGAGCGGAACCATACCATGGCAAAATATAAGCACCAAAAAACTTATTGCCAATAATGTAAAACTTTTGCGCTTATACCGGTGGAATTCACCCTCCCGTAATTTTTTTTGCTCTGTAAAATGTCTCCGGATGGCATACATTAATGGTTCGGCATACTGCCTGTCTATATCACTTGAACATTTTAACTTATAAAAAACAACAGAATATCGCTTTGCTTTTTCCGCAGATTTTAAAAGGTATTGTTCAAACTGATGATTGAGTTGTCTTTTATATAATGGCGCAGGGTCATGCGCATTAAAATAGGTATTAATTACCTGCAGATCTACAGAAATGAAAATGCTTATTTTGCTGGGCATATCATTTTTCATACAGCCATAATTTTTGAATTATCAAATTTTATTCTGCAGATAGTAAAACCCAAACAAAACATCAGGTAAATACAGGTAAATAAATCATCAAAATACTGCTTAACACAGGAGATTAATTTCTTAGATAAATCTAAATTGCTTAGAATAAAGAAAACTTGCATGAATGGTTTTTCTTACAGATAATGGATTATCGAAGTTAACGAAACAATTATTCAAATATTATATGATATAGGGTTTTTTTAAAAATAAATTCAAAATTTTATACTTAAATCTGCGTTGTAAAGGAAAGTCTATTTTGGAATTATGGCAGTTTCGCAACAGGTAAAGAACCAACATCTTTTATGGAGGGCCGGTTTTGGTTTAAATACTGAAGCTGTAAAAAATATCGGCAATATATTTCACGAAGCTTTATACACGGCTTTAGAAACAGCTTCTCTTTCTGCACCCAACTATTTTGATGTTGCAAACGAAAATATAAAAGGTTTGGTAATGGGCTTTCAGCAGGTTTGAGCTTTTTCAACAAAAACTTCAGCTCTTTTTTGTATTAATTTTCTTCAGGGTTTTGATGTTTTTTGCGGGTGCTGCTGCCGCAGTTTTGGGCTTGCCGTTATCTGCACTTATATCTTTGGTATGCAAGCCATGTGTAATAATTTTTGCAGCTTTTTTTATACGTTGCTGAAATTTTTTGTTACCCAATTTTGTTTTCATTTCAGGCAAAGCAGCTTCCATCTTTTCTGCTATTTCTTTTTTTAATTCTTTTTTTGTTTGAGGAGATGGAATTCCCGTTTTTTTTGGTGACATGATAATTTTTTAAAATGATGATACAAATTTAATATCGGATTGCAGCTTCTAATGTTAAGTTTTTAATCGTTATTCTTTCGTTTAATCTTTTTATCAGCGCATTTCTTCAATCAACAAAAAAATTCTTTCATTAGGTTTGCTGTTTATAGCAAAAAATATGTCTGCCATTCACAAAGAAAAAATTTTAGTAATTGGCGCCAGTGGCCAGATTGGTGTTGAACTCACTATGGCGCTGCGCAATATTTATGGAAATGCAAATGTGGTTGCCAGTGATCTGCGCGAAGAAAACGAATTGCTTAAAGGCACAGGTCCGTATGTTTCACTGAACGTAATGAACAAAGAAATGCTGCATGTGCAGGTGATTCGTCAAAATATTACACAGATATATTTATTAGCTGCAATACTTTCTGCAACAGGAGAAAAGAATCCCAACCTTGCGTGGAATTTAAATATGCAGGGTTTATTAAATGTGCTTGATATTGCGCGTGAAGAAAAGTTAAATAAAGTGTATTGGCCCAGCAGTATTGCCGTTTTCGGCCCAACATCGCCAAAAAATAATTGCCCGCAGCAAACGATAATTGAACCAATAACCGTTTATGGAATTAGTAAGTATGCAGGAGAATTTTGGTGTAATTATTTTAATAAACGTTTTGGTGTTGATGTTAGAAGCCTGCGTTATCCTGGTTTAATAAGTTATAAATCAGAACCAGGCGGCGGCACTACAGATTATGCGGTGGAAATATTTCATGAAGCGGTTGAAGAAAAAAGTTATACCTGTTTTTTAAAAAAAGATACATACCTGCCTATGATGTATAT
>JBDTLW010000306.1:0-4086 GCA_039934575.1 Parafilimonas sp.
CATTACGCATTCTTAATTTTAAGTAAGGATATTTTGAAACGCTTACACTGCTTATGTCAAAATTTTGTTGTGCATTATTTAAACTGTACAACAGCGTTTCATTATTCAATGTATCAACTCCAATCACATCAACACGCGGCTGATCACCGGGTTTTGCATCAAGACTGTAACCATTCCATAAAACTTTTTTCCATGCTTTTGCCGGACCGAATGCAGGCGAAGTAATAAAGCCCAACGTATCGGACGAGATTACATAACGCTGATAATTTATAAGATCTGTCAGGTCTTTCGAGAATTGCCAGCCGGGCACATAGAGCGAATTATTTTTTTCATAATCAAACACCCATATCTTACTTGATACGAATGAATCAATTGCAGCAAAACCATTTTGTTTTAACCTGTCGTAAAGAGTGTTACCAACGCCATATACATTTTGATCTGATTTCCACAAAGTTGCAGATTGATCGTAAGGCGAATTATAAATGATGCGTGCAGTAACTAATAATCCGTTTGGAATCCAATCCATAAAATCACGCATTTGCCTGCGGCTTGTTGTATCAAGATAAGAGAATTCAAAATTATATTGATTGCCTTGCTGAACACAATTACCGATAAAACTATTCATGAATCCGCCATAACTGCCGCTGCCAACAGTTGAAGGATTTGACTGATTATAATATGGCTGCAATGTTTCCGGATCAAACAAATTAAATATGATTGAGTGACCAAGACAAGACGAAGAAGTAACCGTTGTATTATTTATTGCAACCTGGAAATATGCCGGCGTATTGTATTGCTGAGAAAACACTGCGTTATACATTCCCAGCACAGAAGTAATGTTGGTATAGTTCCATCTTCTGCTGAAACTGTCAATATAAACTCTATCGCCAAGAGATTTTAAATGCTGATATACATGTGATTGATTATAACCAAAACCTGTATTGGGCAAATACACAAAGCTCGAAATATTCCAGTGATAATCGCCGCTTATTGGCACCGGCGCAACACGCCAGTAATACACTGTGCTGTCAGTAAATGGAATGGTTGAATTAAACTCAAGTGCACCGCCAACAGAAGCTATTGTTTGTGTTGTTTTAATGGATGAATTAAACAACTCTGTTGTATCCATTTCCATTGTATAAGAACGTATAGGCACAACTGCATTTGCTGTAGATGCATATAGTTTTATATTGCTTTTATTTACAATGGAAAAATCGTAAGGATAAATTGGCTTCAGCTCATCTTCATAAATAAAAAATTGTTTTATGATCGTATTATTCAGTTCGCTTAATTCATCATACTGCGCTTCATTATCTATGGTAACCGTAATTGAATTCTGACCTTTATCTCTTGTGGCAATAATTGGTATTGTTAATTCAACTGAATCAATAAAACGAACAGATTTTATTTTTTTTGAAAACAAAACTGCTGATGAACCATCCGGATATTTTCGTTGAATTAAAACAGAAACAGAATCGCCTGTTGCTTTACCCAAATTATAAAAATAGCATTTCACATTAAAGCTGTTATCAGCTACAGAAACAAATGTTGGCGTAATGATAACGCCGGGTTCTTCCACTGCAAAATCAGGCTTTGCATGCGCATTTATTTTTAAAGCCGGATCGCCATGCAACACACTTTCTTCTGCATGTAATGTGCCTGTAAAATCACCGGCATTATTTATAAGATATGTAATAGCATCTTTTAAATTATTTGAAATAGCAGCATTGTAATTGGTTCGCCCGAAAGAATTATAAAATCCGATATTATATATGTCAAGATAAGATTCAATACCAAAATGTGTACTGGCTATGTAAGCAATGCTGCCGCGGTTTTGTGCAAATACCCAGGCTTCAGATAAAGAATTAAACGTCGTAAAACGGGTTGTATCAAAAGCATAAATATTTCCTGCATCGCAACCATTTACAATAAACACAGGATATTTTCCGGGATTATTATAATCTTCCGGTTTGTTTAAATTATAATCTAAAATGCTTGCAGATGAATGCCCGAAATAATTAAGCAGCGAAAGTCCATTGCTGAATAATTGTTCCATCAATGCATCTAATACAGTTGTGCCGGATGAGCTTGTAGTTTTATTAAAGCTGTAAACATTGCCGCCAAACAAAGTATCCTGAATAATAGTTTTATAACTATTCAAATCGCTTGTAAGCGTTGCATTTAATCCGGGATCGTCGGCGCCTACTACATGAACTATATTTTTCATCCATGCTTTATTAATCACTGTTTGCGTATTATCCTGCTGTGCGGCTTCATATTCTTTTAATTTGGAAAGATAGATCGCTACTTCGTTTTGTGTTACTGCAGATAATCTTCCTATTGGTGTTGCAGGAATTGGATTCAGATCATTTGAAGCAAGCAAATTATCTGATGCAGGCCAGCCAAATGTTGGAACCAGATTTAGTTTATCTGCATACGTTGACGACTGGTTCATTCTGTATTCATCATACGTTACAGCCTTGCCGATTAGAAAAGCAAATTTTGGTGCAGCAGAAAATGTATTTCGTGCATAGCGTAAAAAATTTTTTACCGCAAGCGGATGTTGTTTTATGCCAAAAGCAAACTGATCAACCAAATCATCAATATTATAAACTTTTACATTGAAAGAACCGCCTGTAGTACTGCTTCTGTAAGCAGCATAATCAGCAACGGGTCCGCTTACCGGAAGGTTTGTAAGAATTTTATTTGAGATGATAAGATAATCTCCCTGGTTGCTGCCTGTTGCAAAATTTATAAAATTTCTTTGTGTAAAATTGCTAACTGCAAACGGTACATCTTCACTTGTCAAAACCAAATTTCTGTCTGAAGCGGAAGCCGGTAATACAATTTGTAATATACCTGCAATGCTTGTGTTGGCAGCATATCTTTTGTTGTTAGTAAGATCATACAACATAGCGTTGCTGCTGCCGAAATTTGTGATCTTTAAATAATTGCCAACAGTTGTTGCAGATAATGAAAAAGAAAATTTTGAGGTGCCATCAAAAATAAATTGTCTTGCATAACTCAGATCAATAAAGCCAGCAACAATGCGGTCATCTGTTAGCAGGTTATTATCCGCAATGGTAAAACTTGTGCTTGCAGAATTAATCAAATTATTATTTACATTGCTGCTTAGCACACCGGCATTCATATTTAAGATAGCATTGCTGTTTATAACCTCTGAGCCATTTACAGAAATAATTATTTTTCTGTTTGCGCCATTTACAACAGAGTTTCCTGCTACGGAAACATTTAATTGCGGAGTGCCGGTATTGGCTGCATATAAATTTCCTGCATTAATAGTAAGCGGACTGTTTGGATTAATTTCATTACTGCTCCACCACTCGCCAATATCATACGTAGAAGAATAAACATTTGTTCCGTAATACACAGCTCGCCCTCGGTTTAGCATGTTCTGAAAATCGTAACGATAATGATAAATAAAAGATTGATCAGGCGGCAGATTATTGTTGGCAACATCATTCACGCCATCTGTTATTCTTAAATTATTTCCTTTATTTGTTGTAAGAAAATATGCAACGGTATCTGTTTCCAAACTCAAGTCAGTTGATAGCTGATTGTTTGGATCTTTATATAAGTTTTTATCAGGTAAGCCATCGTTTTTCTGACCATAAAATTCTATGTAACCATCAGCAGGTAATGTGCCGGAAACAACGCTGGTATAAACAGCAATTTCTTTGCCGTTGCGCCATAATTGAAATTGTTCTGCAGGAATATTTTGTACAGCAACAGGTAGATTAGTTTTATTAATGCGGTATAAACCTGTTGTTGCTATTTTGAATTTATAATACGTTTTTGAATAATCTATCCATTCATTATAATACTGCTGCGCAACAGCATTAAAACAAACAATACAGCTTATCAATATCAAAAAATATTTCCTCATGGTACAGGGTAATTGCCCTTAGCTTTTTTTGGTTTTTCAGGTTTATCTAATTCTGGAAATGAACCCTTCCCCAATTTTTCTTTTGCCTCTTTTTTACCAAGATCTATCGTTAATGAAAACACGTTTGTGTATAATGGGTTGCTTTGATTGGCGAGATTTGTGAATGCATAATCAATGGC
>JBDTLW010000307.1:0-4076 GCA_039934575.1 Parafilimonas sp.
TAGAAATGTTGCATCGTGATGATATTGAAAATACTATTCAGTTAATGTATGAAACCGTACTGGCTTTATCTCCAAAAACAAATTTGAGTTATCTGTAAATTGAAACTGTTCGTACCTATTATCTGTGTTGCATGGTTTGAAATTAAAACATAACCATACTGCTGTTTATTATTTTTTTATGTATGATAGAATAACAAACACCACATGTTTATTATCATGGTTTCGGCGCTTGTTTTTATTATTTTTATTTGAATGCGGCCAACAGGCAATGGCAAAAAATAATTATCCTTTTTTGTAAAGATTACTTCTTACTATATTTATTGTATAAAATCATTTACTATGGCTACTGTTACAGCGCTTCATTTGCAATACAGGCTTTGGATAGCGGATATGAATGCAGACATTGATGTAATGAGAATTTTAAATGATTACCTCATAAGTTCAATTGCACAGGAAGATGATGGTGATACATTGAAGCGCAACAATGAGTTCAAAGAAAAATTTTCAAACCTGAGAATTGAACTTGATGCAATAAGACATGAGATGCATCTTAATAAAATGAAACTTGCTTCGGTTAATAAAGAGCAAAATCAATCAGTGAAAATAATTGAAAATGAAATTGGTCATAAAGCGCTGAAGGAACGTTATACTCTTTTTAAAGAAACATTCAGTAAAACAAAAGCAGCGTTTCAAAAATTTCAACATGATAAGGATACAATTAATGAATAATAAATGGATTTAATTATTGTCTGAAAGCAAGTATTTTTATCGCATTACCCTTACAATATTTATAGACTCTTCTTTTGCTGAATTTGCATTTCTTTCTTCATATAATTCATGATCTGGTTCAGTAAAAAGTTTTATTTAATCTAAACCTCCAAACATTTTGCGCAGTAAAAACCTAATTGCATATTTTGTGATATCAACATAGATTTGTTTTAAAGAGTTTTAATTTAATAAAATTTTCATTTTGCAGCAACAACAATTAAGAAGCGCCAACTGGTTTGCCCGTACAGGCAAAGATGGTTTTATCTATCGCGCATGGATGAAGAACCAGGGTATTCCGCCTGATATGTTTGAAGGGAAACCTGTTATTGGCATTTGCAATACCTGGAGTGAATTAACGCCCTGCAATGCACACTTTCGTGATCTTGCAGAAGCAGTAAAAAAAGGTGTTTTGCAGGCAGGTGGTTTTCCTGTTGAATTTCCTGTAATGTCGCTGGGAGAAACTTTGATAAAACCCACAGCAATGTTGTATCGAAATTTAGTGAGCATGGATGTGGAAGAATCTATTCGTGCAAATCCCGTTGATGCTGTTGTATTATTATGTGGTTGTGATAAAACAACACCTGCATTGGTAATGGGTGCATGCAGTGTAAATCTTCCAACAATAGTAATATCAGGCGGTCCCATGCTTAAAGGGCATTGGAAAGGAAAGAACATCGGCACTTCTGATGTCTGGCGTTTTGATGCTGCCAGTAAATTAGGAGAAATAACAACAGAAGAATTTGCAGAAGCCGAAGCATGTATGGCACGTACGCAAGGGCATTGCGGTGTAATGGGCACAGCATCAACAATGGCGGTGATGGTGGAAGCATTGGGCATCTCATTACCCAACAATGCATCCATACCTGCTGCTGATGCAAGACGTAAAATGTTGTCGCAGTTATCAGGAAGACGCATTGTAGAAATGGTAAAAGAAGATATCACTATATCAAAAATACTTACACGCGAGGCTTTTGAAAATGCCATCATGATAAATGCGGCTATTGGCGGCTCTACCAATTTTGTTATTCATTTATTGGCTATTGCCGGCAGGTTGGGTGTAGCATTAGATATTGATGATATTGATACCTATTCGCAGCATATTCCGCTGCTTGCCAACATACAACCTTCGGGCACAAATTATATGGAAGACCTGTATTACTCCGGAGGTTTGCCCGCGTTAATAAAAGAAATGAATGCTATTATTCATAATGATGTAATTACAGTAAACGGAAAAACAATGGGCGAAAATTGTGCTGCCGCAGAAGTATATAACCGTGACGTCATCAGCACAATGCAGCAACCTTTTAAACCGGAGTCAGGCATTGTTGTAGTAAAAGGAAATCTTGCACCCAATGGCGCTGTAATAAAACCTTCTGCTGCAACACCTGCGTTGCTTAAACATTCAGGTAAGGCGGTTGTATTTGAAAACATTGAAGATTTTCATGCACGCATAGATGATCCCGCACTTGATATTGATGCAACCAGTATTATGGTGTTGAAAAATGTTGGTCCGATTGGTTATCCGGGTATGGCTGAAGTTGGCAATATGACCTTACCAAAAAAATTATTAGAACAAGGTATTACAGATATGGTACGTATTTCTGATGGCAGAATGAGCGGCACCGGTTTTGGAACAGTAATACTTCATGTATCGCCGGAAGCCGCTGCTGGCGGCACTTTGGCGCTGGTGCAAAACGGAGACATCATCAGTCTTGATGCACACAACAGAATATTGCAATTAGAAGTTTCAGATGAAGAATTGATGCAACGCAAAGCAGCATGGAAGCAAACTGAAAAGATGCAGAATCGTGGTTATGTGCATTTATATCAAACACATGTTGAGCAGGCGCACCTTGGTGCTGATATGGATTTTTTGAAAGGCAATTCAGGCAGTGAAGTTGTTAGAGATTCGCATTAAATAAATAGAAATTTTTTGTGCGTATATGAAATAATGATTGCTGACATTCATATTTCATTTCATAAAATTTTAAATAAAAATCATGAAAAGATTTGAGAACCAGGTTGCCGTTATTTCAGGTGCAGCAAATGGTTTAGGGTTTGCAATAGCTGAGCGCATTGCATCGGAAGGCGGCAGTATTGTGTTAATGGATATTAATGAAGTCATGCTTTCAAAAGCCGTGAAATCATTGAAAGAAAAAGGCTGCAAAGCTGAAGGTTTTAAAGCAGATGTATCTTCAGAAAATGATGTGCAGCAGTGTATGCAGTTTGCTGTACATACATTTGGTAAAATAGATATCATGGTTAATTCTGCCGGTATCGTTGGACCCACCAATACAAAAATCACAGACTACCCGGCAGATGAATATGATAAAATTTATGCTGTGAATTTAAGAGGCAGTTTCTTAATGACTAAGTATGCAATTACAGAAATGGAGAAAAATAATTACGGACGTATTTTATTAATAGCATCTATTGCAGGCAAAGAAGGCAATCCTTTTATGACAGGTTATTCATCAACAAAAGCCGGTGTAATTGGCTTGATAAAAGGCATTGGTAAAGAGTATGCACAAACAGGCATAACCGTGAATGGGCTTGCACCTGCTGTTATTAAAACTGCATTCAACGATAATACAGCGCCGGAACAGTTAGCATATATGACTGCAAAAATACCAATGGGCAGATTGGGCACTGTAGAAGAAGTGGCATCTATTGCTGCATGGATAGTATCTAAAGAAGCAAGTTTTAATACAGGATTTGTATTTGATATTTCTGGCGGCAGAGCTACGTATTGATAGAAGATTTATACTTAATATTCAGCTAAGCGCTTAATCCCTATGCCAGGCTATAATCCAATTTCTTTTTCCATTTTTTCCTTCAGGCATTTCTTTGGTTCGCAGGTTAATAAACTTTTGAGTATGCCGGCGATACACTAATGCTTATGCAGTACACAGCAGCGGAATGCTATTATATGTTTGGATATGGTCAATTATGAAGATGAAATATCTTGTTTTGTCGCATATTTTTTTTAACATACACGATAGTTAATATTTTTATTTTAAAATATTTATTGCCATGAGAAAATCTGTCTTCGGGGTTCATGATAAAACCACCTTGCTTTTTAATTTATTATTTCTGGGTTTATTGATGATTTTAGTTTCATGTAATCAAAAAAAATCAGCCGCAGTTGCGGATACAAAAAAACCGGATGATAATCGCTTTACGCCGGTTGTATTAACGGCGCAGGGAGATTTTGATGAACCGCTGAATTTTGAAGTGTTGAAGAATGGCAAAGTATTTATTAATGAACGCAAAGGTTGATTCAAGTATAGCAACTACAAATAATGAAG
>JBDTLW010000308.1:0-4059 GCA_039934575.1 Parafilimonas sp.
ATGCTGAAACATTATTTTATGTAAACCGCTTCATTTGTCCGATAATTTTTTAGCTGCTGCGGATTTAGGTTTTTTCGTTTTTGATGTTGTTTCTTCATGATTACTTTTCCAGATTTTGTTACTGGTTTTTTCAACCTGTGCAATCGTTTTTTTTGATATAACAGATTTATCTTTTCCCGTAATATCTTTTACACTGGCATAATCATCTTTATGCTTAATAAGCAACCAACTGTTTTCGCCCTGGTAATGTGTTTTCACTAACGCAAATTCACCCTTCAATTTCTTGCCATGCATTACAATTTTTACGCTGCCGTTTTTTAATTGACCCAATAAAATTTTTTCATTCTTCTTTTTATTATCAGATGAATTTTCCAAAGGTTCATACGTTCCTTCATCCCAAACAATCACTGTGCCTGCGCCATAATTTCCTTCAGGAATAATGCCTTCAAAATTTCTGTAATCATAAGGATGATCTTCCACCATCATTGCCAAGCGTTTTACTGAAGGATCAAGCGAAGGACCTTTGGGTACAGCCCAGCTTTTTAAAACGCCGTCCATTTCCAAACGAAAATCATAATGCAAACGGGAGGCATCATGTTTCTGTACAACAAAAAACAGTTTATTTTTTTCTATTGATTTACCGCCTTCTGGTTCGGGTGTTTTTGTGAAACTGCGTTTCTTTTTGTATAGGGAAAGACTCATGAAAATTTTTTACAACAGCTGCAAATTATCGGCCAATTTGCTTTTGATTTTCTTTCATTTCAAATTGCTTATTTCATTGTCAAATTTTCAAATTATTTATATCTCTCCCTTTTTCATCTGGCTAAATGCATAATCTGCAGCACGTGCCGTAAGCGCCATATATGTTAGTGACGGATTTTGTGTAGAGGTTGATGTCATACAGCCGCCATCAGTTACAAAAACATTTTTGCAATCATGCATCTGGTTCCATTTATTTAATACAGATGTTTTTGGATCTTTACCCATGCGCACGCCACCCATTTCATGAATATCCAAACCCGGCGCACTCTTTGAATCATCTACGGTTATGTTTGTAAAACCTGCTTTGGTGTACATCTCCGTCATCTGCTCCTGGAAATCTTTAACCATCTTTTCGTCATTATCATCGTAAGCAACATTGATATTAAGCAAGGGCATTCCCCAATCATCTTTTTTATCAGCATCAAGCGAAACAGTATTGGTTTCTTTGGGTATAGTTTCACCCATCATGTGCGAGCCTACATGCCATCCACCTAATTCTTTTGAAGCGAGTTGCTCTTTAAGATCATTACCAAAACCATCCATATTTCTTTGCATCCCTCTATAAGCACCAAATCCTGCAGCATAGCCTCGCAGAAAATCAGTTTCCTGTTTATATAAATTTCTAAAACGCGGAATGTATGCGCTTGTTGGACGACGACCTTCTGTAGTTACATCTTTAAAATCTTCACATTGTGCATTGATGTGTGCACGATAATTATGAAAGGCTACATACTTACCCATCACTCCGCTATCATTACCCAAACCATTTGGAAAACGATTTGACTTTGAATTGAGCAAAAGCAAATTAGTATTCAACGCTGCTGCATTTACAAAAATTACATTAGCATAATATTCAGTGATGGCTTTGCTTTCTGCATCCATTACACGCACACCTGTAGCTTTATTTTTTATATCATCATAAATAATTTCCTGCACAACACTATATGGCTGTAAGGTCATATTACCGGTTTTTAAAGCCCACGGAATTGTACTTGCATTGCTGCTGAAGTAACCACCAAACGGGCAACCACGCTGACAAAGTGTTCTGTTCTGACACTGCACTCTGCCCTGGTCGTAATGTATTTGTTTAGGTTCTGTAAGATGCGCACAACGGCCATAAATAACATGTCTGCCTGTATAATTTTTTGCAACTACACCCTGAAAATATTTTTCTACATCATTCAATTCAATTGCCGGTAAAAATTCACCATCAGGCAACATATCCAATCCATCTTTATTACCGCTGATGCCTGCAAATTTTTCTACATAACTGTACCATGGTGCTAAGTCTTTATAACGTATGGGCCAGTCAACGGCAAAGCCATCACGTGCCGGACCTTCAAAATCAAAATCACTCCATCGTTGAGTTTGTCTTGCCCATAATAATGATTTGCCGCCAACCTGGTAACCGCGAATCCAGTCAAAGGGTTTTTCTTGTATATACGGATGCTCTGTATCTTTTACAAAGAAGTGCATGGCATCTTCGCGAAAAGCATAGCAACGGCTGACCACAGGGTTTTTATCTGCAATATCATCGGGTATCTGACCCTGGTGTTTAAACTCCCAGGGCATCATGTTTGTTGTTGGATAATCTTTGTTGTGTACTACATTTCTGCCGCGCTCAAGCACTAATGTTTTCAAGCCTTTTTCACATAATTCTTTTGCTGCCCATCCGCCACTGATGCCTGAGCCAATTACGATAGCATCAAATGTTCTGTTTTTTAAATCGTTATTGTTTCCCATTATTTCTAAAAAATTTTTGACACGCTTTTATAAATAATTTATAGTGTTGTTTATGATAAATCTTTTTGTTATTTATACAGGTACGCTGGCTTTAAATTTGCCCGGTACCAATTTATATACCTGCACATTGGTTAAATAATATCTTGAACCGCTATATCCTCTTATCGTTAGCTGCTTTAATGTTTTGTAAAAAAATGTAGCCTCATCTTTTGCATCTTTCTGCGCATTTATGGTTGTAATAATTTCATTGCGTTCAGCGGCTGTGCATTCTGTAAAAGATTTATGGTATTTATCTTTTACATTTTTTTGAAATTGCTGCATGCCTTTTATAAATTTATCTCTATCATTTTGCTCATAACAATCATTAAGCATTTGCAATGCAAAAATTTGTGCTGATACTTCTTTTGCCCCAGGGGTTGTACCACCGGGAATAATTGTCTCCATCATTTCTGCAAGTAATACCTGCTGATCTTCATCAATTGGTATATTACCAAATGCTGAAGTTTTTTTATCAGCGGGTTTGCAGGTAGGCAGTAACGCTGCACCGGCAGAAACAATCACAAAATATTTAATAGCAGAGCGTCTGTTAATACTCATCCTCTTCTTTTTAATTAGATTAATAAATGTGGTGTGTGCGTAAAAATATTGTTTTTACAGCAATTACTTTCCAAACATCTTCATCAATTGTTCATCATTAAACTCAACAAAAACAGGATTGCCGTTTGGTGCAACAGAAGGTGTTGTGCAATTAAATAATTCTTCCACCAATGCTTTCATTTCTTTATCGCTTAAAGATTGCCCCGCCTTTATGGCTTGCTGCCTTGCCATGCAATGAATTAATTTTTGGCGCTGGTTAAATTTTAATTCATTGCTAAAATGTTTAAACTGTTCAAGCAATAATTCTACTGAATGTTTTTCGTTGCCGCTTAATACATCCGCGGGTATGCCTTGTATAATAAAACTGTCTTTGCCAAACAATTCAATTTTATAACCTAATAATTGCAGGTCTGGTAAAAGTTCATGCAATAAAGCGGCATCCTGCGGAGATAATTCAAGCGTTACCGGGAATAATGTTTGTTGTGTTACGGCTTGTTTGTTTTGAATATTTTCAGAATAATGTTCAAATAAAATTCTTTCATGTGCATGCTGCTGATGTATAAGCATAAAGCCATTTTGCAAAGGCGCAACAATATAGGTTTGATGCAGTTGAAAAAATGGAGAATCGGTGGCAATTTTCTGGTTGCTTGTTACAGTTTGTGTTATTGTTTGCTGATTATATTCATTCGTACTTCGTGCTTCATAATTTGTATTTGAATAAAAATCCTGCCAGTGTTTTAATTCTGATCTTTCAGTGGGATCAATAAAATGCGCCTGGTGTTTTTGAGAAAATTTTTTATACAGTTCAGATGCCGTAACTGTTTCTTTTTTATCATCAGTAAATGGCTGCGAAACAGCCTCTGTGTGCATGATGTCTGCATTCAAACTAAAATCAAGTGAAGGAGAAATACTGAATTGCGCCAGCGCATGTTTTATAGCAGCCTGCACAAATGCATA
>JBDTLW010000309.1:0-4058 GCA_039934575.1 Parafilimonas sp.
TAAAAATGATATCAAAAGAATGATCGGGAAATTTTTCCAATAACTGAAAACCATTCAGCAATGGCATTTCTACATCTAAAAAAACGAGATGAGGATTATACCTGTTAATTGCGGCAATGCCTTCTGAGGCGCCAATTGCAGTATGTACCTCATTTACTTCTGCAACATATTTTTGCAAAAGAAGTTTTACTACATTGGCGGCGCTTTCCTCATCATCTATTATTAAAGCACAAATCACTAAATTATTTTTCCTTTGTTAAATCGTTATCAAAGGTAATTCTATTTCCACACAAGTACCGGTTGCAATTTGCTCATCATTATACAGATCATGAATAGTAAATCCTGCTTGTGTGTTATAAGCTTTTTTGCTGATGATGGAAAGTCTTTTTTTAACTAATGAAATGCCTTTGGATGGATGCCGAATGGCTTCAGATTTCAGCTCTTCTGCTTTTTTTCTGCCAATGCCGTTATCAAGAACAATAAAATATAATGTATCCTGCTTTATGATACCTTTAATTGTAAGCTGCCTGTCAGCATTTTTATTTACCAGGCCATGCCAGATGGCATTTTCAGCAAAGGGTTGCAAAAATAATGCAGGCACTTCAAGCTCTTCAGGCACTATCTCTTCGTCCATTTCTATTTTAAATTCAAAATTATTTTTCAGGCGCACCTTTTCGAGCTGCAAATACAGCGTAAGCATTTGCAGTTCTTTATCAAGTGAAATGCTTTCTTCGTCTGAATAATTAAGTACCATTCTTAAAAGCCGGGATAATTTGGTGAGATATGTATTTGCATCATCCATTCTTCCTGTAAGCATGCACTCCTGTATTGAACTCATGCAATTAAAAATAAAATGCGGGTTCATTTGCGCCCTTAATGCTTTTAATTCAAGTGTGGTATTAATGCGGCTTATTTCTTCTTTTTGTTCTTCAAGTTTTGTATTAAGCTCTTTTAAGCTTTGTATGTTTTTTATTTTAGCCTTATGGTTTTTAAATAATGTATATAAAAAAATGCCTGCTATAAGTAAAGCCGCTGCAGCAGCAATAAGCCATTCCCTGTTGCGTTCAAGCTGCAGCGAGGAGGCAAGATTTTGTGTTTTCAGACCCTCGTTTTCTTTCTCTCTTCTTTCTGTTTCAAATTCAGTTTGCAGCTTCAACAATTCGTCCTGCTTATCTTGCGTAAAAAGACTGTCTTTTATTTTATAAGAACTATCAAGCTGTAAATAAGCATTCTTATAATCGTTCATCTTTAAATACACATCTGATAAACCGGCAAGTACAGATTGCTGTAAATTTTTGTCTGAAGATTCAGCGGCAAGTTGCAACGACATTTTATAATTGCTGATAGCTTGCTCTGTATCTTCCATTTCTGCATAAATTCCGGCAAGCCCTTTATAAGCATACGCCATATCATCTTTAGCGTTTATTTTCTTATAATATTTTTCTGCCCTTAGCATATTTTCCAAAGCATCCTGGTATTGTTTTTTATTATCAAAAGCAACAGCAATATTTTCATATACATTCCCTGTTCTGTAAAAATCATTATACTTTATAAAAACAGGAATCGTTTTTTTATAGTAAGATAAAGCTGTATCATATTTCTCTTCATATTGATAAGTATTGGCAATACTTGAGAGCGCTTGTGCCATATACAGATCATCGCCCAATTTTTTATGTATATCATAAGCCTGTTGAAAATAATTGCGGGCTTTAACAGGATCTTTTTGAAGATTATAAATTCTGCCGATGCTGAATAAAGCTTCAGCCGCGCGAAATTTATCTTTTGCGTTTTCAAAAAAATTAAATGCCTGCGAAAAAAAAGATAATGCAAGAGGATAATTACTTTCCCCCATGTACACATTACCAAGATTGGCAAGTGGAATACCAATTAAACTTTTATCTCCTATTTTTTTAAACTGCTCAAGTGAGGTGCTGATATATTTTTTTGCAAGTGCATTATCTCCTCTGCAGCTATAAGCCCAGCCTATATTATTGTTGGCATCGGCAATACCTCTTGCATCATTTATTTTAACTGATAGTTCCATTGCTTTATTACCATAAAACAACGCAGTGTCAGTATTTACTGTGCAATATTTGAAGGAGAGCTTTGAATACAGATCTATTCGCCCTGTATCTGTTTCTTCCTGTTTTAATTCATTCAAAAGTGTTCCTATATCCTGTTTATACTGTGAAAAAGAATGATAAGAAAAAACACAAAGCATGAGTACAATAACCGCAAGCGTTTTCATTGCTGCAAATCTACTTCTTACAAATACTATTCTCCAAACCGCTTGCTCATTTTCATCTGCCATTCAGTAAATACTTTCTCTAAATATTTTTCAGGTAAATTATCATTATATGATTAATCATTTAATGATATGCGGTTTTAAAATTCATGTGGCATGTTATTGCTGGTAAAATAACAAAGCCATTCACTAATTAGTATTTGCCATTTGCTCATTGCTTTTTAAAAATAGTGTGATGACTTTTACTTTAGCGTAATAAAATTTTGTATTGATGCAAAACTTGGCAAACCCATTTAAGAACAACACCGGCATCTTTTATACTTTAAAAAATAAGTATAAAAATGTGCAAATAGTTGTTGCCGGTAATTCGGGTAAAGCGATTAAAGTCATGGCAATAAATAACCAAAGTGCTAATGTAATATTCAGCGCTTCTCTGCTATCTGAATAATGTATTACACTTGATTACCAGCAAGACGGAAAAATACTTGTTACAAAAACGATGATGATAAATAAATAGATATTTGGGGGTTATGCTAAAGCCGTTTCAAGAAGTTGAGCGGCTTTTTTTATACAACGGTAAGCTGATAAAATGCCTCGGGCTGAAAATATTTATTTGCAAGCTCCTGTAATTCTTTGGCGGTAATATTTTTTATGGTTGCTATGCTGTTATTAAAATAATCTTCACTTAAATTATTCAGTATATAATTTTTCCAGCGGCTCATGGTCTGAAACGGACCATCAAGATCGCCAAGAATGCTTCCGATCATATAATTGCGCACAAGATGCAGCTCTTCTTCGGCAACAGGTTCATCACACAAACGTTTCATTTCTTTAAAAACTTCTTTAATGGTTGCTTCGCACACATCGCGTCCTGCTTCAGTGGAGATCATCCATGCACTCTCATGTATATGATTCTGAAGAAAGCTGTGAATGCCGTAAGTATAACCTTTATCTTCTCTTATATTGCTCATTAATCTTGAGCCAAAATATCCGCCGAAAATATTATTGAGTACCTGCACTTTTATAAAATCAGGGTGGTGCCTGTTGGGGAATGGTCTTGCAAGTCTTACCGCGCCCTGCATGCCGTTCTCATCATTAATTATAACATGCTTTTTTTCAACCTCAGGATTGTTATTATAACTTATTATTCCGGGTGATTGCTTATTACAAAGCATCGAACCAAAATTGTTGTTCAATAAGGTTTCTATATCGTCAGGAAGATTACCTGCTACAAATAAAATGCATTTGCCATGTATATAATGATGATTGTAAAAATGAATAAGATTATCGCGCTCAAGATTGTCGTAATCTGAAGCAGAAGCATACCTGCCATACGGATGAGAAAAACCAAACAGGTACTCATCAATTAAACGGTTGGCAACAAAATCGCATTTCTTAAGATTTACTTCAAGGCTTTGTTTTTGATTTTGTTTATAAATAGAAAATTCCCCTTCGGGAAAAACACTTTCTGTAAACAATTCATTTACCACCGGCAATAAAAGCGGAAGATGTTTGCTTAAACTATGCAGTTTTACAGAAGCAGTTTCGTGGTAACAATTGCGGGTTAAATACGCACCGTAAAATTCAAAAAAATCATTAATAGCAAAAGCTGTTTTATTTTTTGTTCCGTTTTTAAGAAGAAAGTTTGTACACGAAGCGGTCATGTTATTTTTTTCATAACCATTGCCAGCAAAAAAAATCCACTCAACAAATGCAACTTCCTGTTCGGGTGCACGCAGTGCATATACAGAAATTCCATTATCAAGCGTAAAGTATTCGTAAGGTTTTAAATGAAGATTAAAATCTGTTGCAT
>JBDTLW010000310.1:0-4058 GCA_039934575.1 Parafilimonas sp.
TACTTTTGTTGTGCCTTCAATCACCCAATCTTTTGTATCCTTTTTTTCAAAGCGACATTCATTACATATCCAGCCTGTTTTTCCATCCGATGAATCTCTTATTTCTCCCCATTCATCTTTACGCGTTGTAACACGAAATACTTCATCACCACGCATCCATAATCTTACTTCACCACTGCATTTTGGGCAATCACGATGCGCATCCACAGGTTTTGTAAACCATACACGATTTTTAAAACGAAATGTTCTGTCAGTTAAAGCGCCTACAGGGCAAACATCAATCACGTTTCCTATAAAATCATTGTCCAGGCTTTTTTCAATGTATGTGGCAATTTGAGACTCATCACCCCTGTCTAAAATTCCATGTTGACGTGTTTTTGTTAACTGGTCTGCTACAAAAACACAACGGTAACAAAGAATGCAACGCGTCATGTGCAATTGTATGTAAGGACCTAATGTATGTTTATCAAAAGTTCGCCGTTTAAATTCATAACGGGTTCCTTCTTCACCATGACCATAGCTCAGATCCTGCAGATCGCATTCGCCAGCCTGATCACAAATGGGGCAATCTAAAGGATGATTGATGAGTAACATTTCAACAACACCTTTTCTTGCTTCAATAACTTTTGAAGAAGTAATGTTTTTTACTTCCATTCCATCCATCACCGTTGTTCTGCAGCTTGCTACAAGCTTGGGCATTGGTCTCGGATCTTTTTCAGAACCTTTGCTTACTTCAACCAAACATGTTCTGCATTTACCACCGCTGTTTTGTAAATTGGAATAGTAACACATTGCGGGTGGCACTACATCACCTCCAATCATTCTTGCAGCATTTAGAATAGTGGTACCGGCAGGCACTTCTATTGTTATGTTGTCAATTGTTACTTTAAAGTTTTGTTGTTGATCAGCCATATCCAAATCCCTAACGGGACTTTTAAAAAGTTTACAAATTTAAACCCTATACCAATTCACCTTCAGGAGTTATGGGTTCTGCATAATGCGCCAGTCCAAAATTTCTTTGTTGCGATTCATCAGGGTTCAATACATGCCATTCAAACTCATCTCTGAAATGTCTTATAGCTGCTGCTACTGGCCAAGCCGCTGCATCACCTAAAGGACAAATTGTATTGCCTTCAATTTTGCTTTGAACATCCCAAAGCAAATCTATATCGCTCATCTTTCCTTTTCCATATTCAATGTTCTTTAATATCTTTTCCATCCATCCTGTTCCTTCACGACAAGGTGAACATTGTCCGCAACTTTCATGACGATAAAATCTGGCTAATGTATATGTATGACGAACCACGCACTGGTCTTCATCTAATACAATAAAACCACCGCTGCCCATCATGCTGCCTGTTATAAAACCACCATCAGAAAGGCTTTCATAATTCATATAACGCGTTGCACCTTTCGCAGTTTTCAACAATAAATTTGCCGGAAGAATAGGAACCGATGAACCACCCGGAATACATGCTTTTAATCTTTTTCCGTTTGGAATGCCGCCGCAATATTCATCACTATAAATAAATTCTTCAACCGAAATGGTCATATCAATTTCATACACGCCCGGCTTATTGATGTTACCACATGCAGACATTAATTTTGTTCCTGTTGATTTGCCAACACCAATTTTTGCATATTCATCGCCACCCATATTTATAATAGGAACAATAGCTGCTAAAGTTTCAACATTATTTACAACAGTAGGTCTGTCCCACACACCTTTTATTGCAGGAAACGGCGGTTTAATTCTTGGATTGCCGCGTTTGCCTTCAAGACTTTCAATTAACGCAGTTTCTTCTCCGCAGATATAAGCTCCCGCACCGCGATGCACATAAATTTCGCAATCAAATCCGGAACCTAAAATATTTTTACCAAGCCATCCATTACTCTTTGCTTCAGCAATTGCCTGTTCAAGAATATCAATTATCCAAGCATATTCTCCGCGTATGTATATGTATGTAACGTTTGAACCAAGCGCAAACGAAGAAACTATTAATCCTTCAATCAATAAATGAGGAAGGAACTCCATTAAATACCTGTCTTTAAAAGTGCCGGGCTCGCTTTCATCTGCATTGCAAACAAGATGGCGGGGAACACCTTCAGGCTTTGCGATAAAACTCCATTTTAAACCGGTTGGAAAACCAGCACCACCACGACCACGCAAGCCACTCTTTTTTATTTCTTCAACAATATCTGCCGGAGACATTTTAAATGCTTTCTCTACACTTTTATAACCACCTTCTCTCCTATAGGTTTCATAAAAGCGAATGCCTTCAACATGATCTTTTTCTAATAATAATTTTTTTTGCATGTCTATTAAAAAGAATCTTTACTTTTTTATTATGTCTTTTTCTAAACTCTATTGATTGCTTTAATTCTTTAATATATTCTGCAATATCCGCTTTAAGTTCATCAGACTTTATTAGATGCATTATTTCATACCATTTTAGAACTTTAGAACTTAAAATTTTTATTGCTTTTTCTCGAGACCGTCTATTCCCACTTTTATCTATAAATAAAATTATATCATTGTCTTGCTTAATACAAAGCTGTAATTTATCCTCAATATTTAATTTAATCTTTTCTTCTATCCTTTTAATCGGTTTAATTGCATTTGAAGAAGGAATGTAAGAATCAAACAACTCATGTTTTATTATTACGCCAGAACCATCACAAATACATAAATCATAACCACCATGGAAACATTTACAAATCGTTACTTCTTCCACTAAGTTTTAATTTTTTTCTTCATGGTTAAACATCCAGTTTATACCAAACTTATCTTCCAGCATACCAAATGTTGCACCCCAGAATTGTTTTGCCAATGGCATTGTTACTTTTCCGCCTTCAGCCATTTTATTAAATACTTCTTCAATCTTTTTTGCATCATCTACTTCAACAGATAATTGTATGTTGCCGCCCGTTGAGGCAAGCTGCCCGTTAAATGAATCAGAGATCATTAATATATTATCGCCAAATTTTAAGCGTGAATGTATGATCTTATCTTTCAGGCTTTCATCAGTCTTCATCGGGCTATCGCCATAGCGGTTTATCATGATTATTTCGCCGTCAAAAGCATCTTTATAAAAATTCAAAACTTCTTCAGCATTGCCGTTAAAATGTAAGTATGGTACAAGATGAAACATAATTTTATTTTTTATGCAGCACAAACATTTTAGCTAAAGGTCCGGTAATTAATTTTCCGCTTCCATCTAACTGGGTTAAAGTGCTCTCAGTTTTTATATATTTTGTTGAATGATTTTTGCCTGATAAAATCAATGTATCAGATCCATGTAAACTCCATTTGCCTGAATCAATAAAATGATTGTTACTGCTGTCAACGCGGCTTCCTTTATAAACCGAGTTCATGATATAATCTGAATTATGGTTTAATTGCAGCGAAACGTCAATCCCTTCACAATCTGCACATGGTAAAGTACCAACATAATTTTCTGCATTAATAAAAGGCGTTTCAGGAACAACAGTTTTATAGGCGCTGTCAGTTGCTGCTATTGGCGATGGAGTTAAGTTGCACGAAGCAATAAAAAATAAAAATAATATTGCGTATAAACTCTTCATTAATTCAAACTGGTTTGTTTTGCCCTGCATTCATCAATCAATTGATCAACTTTTTCTTTTGTGAGATGCTCACGATAATTTTTTCCAAACTGCATCATAGGTGCATAACCGCAAGCTCCCAAACATTCAACTGTTTTTAAAGTGAACATTCCATCAGCAGTGGTTTCGCCGGGCTTAATGCCAAGCTTATCTTCTATATAAGCAATTATATTATCGCTGCCGTTTAGCATGCAAGGTCCGGTTTGGCAAACTTCAAACATATACTTACCAACCGGTTTTAAATTATACATGCTGTAAAAAGTTGCTACTTCATACACTTCAATTTTTTCAAGCTTTAAAAGCTCAGCTACATAATCCATTACCGGAACATCAAGCCAGTTACCAAATTCTTCCTGCGCAATATGCAATACAGGCAGTATAGCGCTTTTTTGTTTGCCTGCAGGATAATGGCTTATAAGCTCATTAACTTCTTG
>JBDTLW010000311.1:0-4044 GCA_039934575.1 Parafilimonas sp.
CAGTGCTGCATTGCAAAGAATGCACGAATTAAAATTGCTTTTTCATTCTGCCAGTTGATGTTTATAAAATTCTTACCGTCAAAACCTGTTAATGCAATCCTGCGTACCAAACACATAAATCCCTCACTCGTTTCAGCTATGCTGTATATGTTGTTATGTAAAAGCCCCTTTTGCGCGTGCAGCATAAAAACTGCAAACAATAAATGCGAAAAAATGAGCGCCAGTTTTATTTTCATAACAGTACATTTTAATTAAAGTTATATTGTATGGGAGAAGGACAATTACATCTTTCTTAGTTATATACATGATCTGTCCGTATATGTCTGCGTTTATAAAGCGCTGTTTATATTTTCCAATAACTATTTACTTAGTATCATTTGTTTGCTATCTGCCGATTTTCCATCTACAACAAGCGTGATGGAGTTTGCTCCTATGGAGGTATTGCTGTTACCTACAGTATTTTTAAATAATGCATGGTACCCAAAAGCTGAGTTATCAGTACCCGTAGTTACAGCATTACCAGCCTTTTCACCAACAAAAGCATTTCTTAATCCTTTGCTGTGCAAAAACAAGAAGTCTTTTAAATACATACTGCTGTCAATGTATAAAATCCTCCAGCTTTTAGAGGCTGAACCAAGGTCGCGTGTGTTGTTATTCTTGGGTAATAAATGCTGGTTAACAGCCGTAGGTAATGTAAGATTAGATAAGGTTGTGTTGGCGTTTTGCGTAAAACCATAATTACAAATGAATAACATAGTGGTTAATAGTAAAGTTGTTTTCATAAAAATTCTTATTAAGTGAGGATTAAAGAATAAGAAGTAAGATAGTTAAAATCAGGACATCTACTATTAAAACCTGTATATAATAAATTACTTTCTGTATATACATTTGCAAGCACATCTATATATCAAATTGCTTTTTCGCTTTCCCCTATACTGGCGCAAGTATAAGTTGCAGAGCATTGTGTATAGCTACTTGTGCCTTGCTTTGCAAAATATAATAAGCACAAGTACCATCTGCACATACCAGAGCTACTTATACTTGCGCCAGTTCTAAAATTTGTTTCGTGTAAATCTTAAACAGTTATAATAAGGGGTCAAGTAAATCCAACGCTCCGGTTCGTGTCCGCACGAATCGAAAGTTTTAAAAGACATCCATAATATGTTTTAAAAATCCGAAGTCATCAACACCTATGGCATAAGAATTGCCCAATAGATTACTACACTATAAAAATAAATATATGCAACCAAGGGAAAAGCTAACCATGATGGATAAAATTATTCGTGAACTGGAAGACATTATAAACAGCCAGACTTCTGTGCTTAAAAAACTTTCACAATTGGAGGCAGAAAACATAAACCTGGGCGATAAATTCCTGGAGAAAAAATTGCCTGATATTCATGAACACATTGATACATCACTTACTGAAACAACCGCTTTATTAGATGAATACAGAGAGTTGCATGCAAAATTTGTAAAAGACAATAAACTTGATGAACCAGTGCCTGAAGCATAATCATTTAATGTCACAGGCATCTTCCCTTTCCCGCAATTTCTCCTTAAAAAGCAATGAGCGC
Organism: Parafilimonas sp.; assembly: GCA_039934575.1. GTDB lineage: Bacteria > Bacteroidota > Bacteroidia > Chitinophagales > Chitinophagaceae > Parafilimonas. Next base: position 1,578 of record JBDTLW010000311.1, read on the forward strand.
AGGCAGGGACTTCCGTGAGAAGCGGAACAAGATGTGCGGTTTAGTAGTACAAAAGCCTATCATATTACTTATCTTCATTCATGCCTTTCCGCAAAGCCATAGCAGAAAAAGATGGAGTTTATTTTATAACATTCACCTGCGTAAACCGGCTTCCTTTATTTTGCTAAAAAAGAAAAATATGACCAATATCATTTTCCCCGGTAACCATTATCATAGAAATAATGAATGCAAATAAATTAGTTTGCAATTACATTGGTTATTCGTCCGCATGAAAACATTTATGATTTATTGCATCAGCCCGGAACGTTTGTTAATAATTATTCATCCGTAAAATCAAAAAATATGAAAGGTTTTAAAACAAATATTGAAAAAGATACACTTAGTAACGAGAATTTCCGCAAGGTGCTGTACACAGCAAAACATTTTCAATTGGTATTGATGAGCCTTCATCCCAACGAAGACATCGGGGAAGAGACCCATGATGATAACGACCAGTTTTTCCGTTTTGAAGCCGGTCATGGAAAATGCATTGTAGACGGAACTGAGTATGAAGTGAAGAACGGGGATGTTGTTGTTATTCCGGCAGGAGCCAGGCACAATATTATTAACCTGGATAGCGCAACAGAATTGAAAATGTATACTATTTATGCTCCTCCGCATCATAAAGACGGCATTATACATACCACCAAAAAAGAAGCGGAAATAAGTAATGAGGAATTTGAAGGAGCAACAACAGAGTGATTGCTAAATAAAACTGCAATGTTCTTCCATGGCGCAAAGCTTTGCCAAGAGACATTCGTGAAAGAGAAAAGATATCATATATCTGTGCATTGAAAACAAAATGCTCTTTTCATGCTGCACAATTCTTTGCCTTCCAACGCCACGGTTCGTGTCCGCACGAATCGAAAGTTTTAAAAGACAATGAATTCTTACATCAAAAATAAAATCAATAAAAATACTTTTCAGTAATTGTTTAATTTAGTCAAAAGATTTTTATGACAGTAGATATAGATAACCTTCTTACATTACCTGTAAAGGAACGCAGAAAAATTGCAGAACGTTTATGGAACAGCCTCTCGCCTGCAAACTCTATATCAAAAGAAGAAGATGAAATAATTGCTTTGCTGGAAAAAAGATGGCAAAATATTCAAAGCGGCAAATCAAAAACATACACATCTGCTGAGCTTAAAAAAATGATTGAAGAAGAAAGAAACAAAAAGAAGCAATGTGCATGTGCATGAAATATAATATGATGACGGCTTCTGGAGGGATATAAGAAATATTATTAAATTGGTACGATGCTATTTCAAAAATTTAACCAACAGGTTTTTAGATGAAGTTTGGTTTGCTGAATCAAGAATTGCTGCAAATCCAAATGCCTTCAGAAAAGTTTCAAACTGCGGATTCAGAAGAGTATCGCTTAAGAAATTTTCTTATAAAATATTTTTCAGAACAGAAAATAAAACTGTTTTTATTATAGCAATTATTCATACTTCGCGTTTAAATAAATATATAAAACGAAGGCTACAATAGTTTTTGAAAGACTGCAAATAACTATGTTTACTCACTGCTTTTTTTATCATCAAAAAATTTCTTTTTTACTTCTTCCCACGAAATGAATTCTTTCTTTTTTTCTTCTTCAGTCATGTTTTCAATTGCTTCAATTTGTTTGTCCAGTTCTTCTTTTTGCTTTTGTATTGCTGTTTCATCAAACCCTGCAAAAGTCATTTCATACAGAATGTAACTTAAAATTTCAGGCTCTGTAAATTTTTTAAATGCTGCATCATCTATTTGCATGCCTAACCATTTAGCCCAGGGCGTAAATTCAAGCGCATAGGAGTTATTTATTTCAGGCGTTGATGGCGCTTCATCAGGCTGTACGCCTGATACATCAACATAGTGTTCATTATCAAATTCATCCGATACTTCTTTTAACTGAATGAGCATTTTACTATATGCAGGCTGCATTATTTGCAGTTCGGAATAAACGATTTCATAACCTTCAATTGATTTTTCCTGGTCGGGGTATAAATCAACAAAAATTAGTTTAACGCTTAGCCATGCATTATGTTGAATGAGTTCTTTTAAAGTCATCTGATTAATGTAATTTAAATAGCTAAATAAATAAAAATATCAAATGAAATGGTAACTGATAAATAATCATAAGCAACAATCACATCAAAATTTTATTAAGCTCATCAATCATTGCAGGACGACGCGGATATTTTATTTTGAGCCTTTGTGCAATGGCAATAATTTTTCCTTTTGAACCAGGAATATCTTTCATTATCATCTTCATTTTAGTAACCAAGTGAGCATATTCGCTTCTGCTGTTTGCTTTATCCCCGCCGGTTTCCAGCAAGGGAAAATATATAAGTAATAGTTCTGAAGGAAATACTTTTATTAAATGCTGATGGTATTGCAAAACGCTATCTAAATTATTTTCTTTTTGCAGTAATGCCAGCAG
>JBDTLW010000312.1:0-4031 GCA_039934575.1 Parafilimonas sp.
GTCCATAAAATATTAGTACCCGGCGCCCAATCCATTCCGACTGGATTGCGCAAACCACTTGCATATATTTTTTTATTACTGCCATCAACGTTTACTTCAAGAATATTTGCTCTGCCTGTTTCTTCATCAATACCATGTTCCGCTGCATTACTGCCTGAGCCAACGGTAATATATATTTTATCCCCTGACCTATTAGTAATTATGTTTCGCGTCCAGTGATTATTATAACCTTCACCGGGAAGAATAACAATTGGTTTGCCGTCGCCTTTTAATGCGGTATCACCAGTTTTATAATTAAACTGAAGTAACGCATCTGTGTTAGCAACATAAAAATGATTATTCAAAATAAGCATGCCAAAAGGCTGATTCAATCCTTCTGCAAATACATAACGGCGTTCATAAACACCATCTTTATTGCTATCTCTAAACATAGTAATGCGGTTAGCGCTTGATCCATAATGCTGTGTTTTAATTTTGCGTGAAATGCCGGCTCCAAATTTTACAATTCCTTTTAATACAGTGTTTGATTCAGAAACAAAAATATCCCCGTTGCCGGCAACATATATCCACCGCGGATTATCAAGATGGTCTGCAAATTTTGCAACAATAAATCCTGCAGGCGCTATTGGAGTTTTACCATTATGCCAACCAATAACCTTACTATAATTGCGCTTTGATCTTGTTGCAAAAGGAGGCGGCAACGTATCGTTTAAAAATGTTTTGGAATAGTGATTAAAAATCACATCCTGCTTATCAGGAAAAATATTCTCAAAAGATAATATGGCAATAAAAAAAATTGATAAACTGATTTTTATCATTAGCTGCATTTTATAACTCCGTAAGTAAATGTGTATATACGAAGCAATGCAGTAATTTGATTTATAATTAATGAATAAAGTATCTTGTTAATTAAGAAGCAATAAAATATTTCAAGTTTTATTTTGCTTTAACCATTTGTTTTGTTTGAAATAATTTTCCATCAATCAATAAAGAATATTGATATGCACCAGCAGAAATTGTAGATGCATCAACAGTTAAACTTCCTTTTCCTGCACCGGAAATATTTATTGCTTTCAAAGTTTTTCCGGCTTTATCTGTAATTATAATTTCTGCTTTATTAAATTTTTGCGGCAGTGTATAATTAATAACTGTTGCGTTTGTAAAAGGATTGGGAATATTCTGATCTAAAGAAGCTGTATTTGAAATAACAACTGATGATTGATTAACTGATGATTGATTATTTGATTGCGTTGTTGATGAACCACATGGGCTGCACCTGTCAAATTTTTGTTGCAGGTCTATCAGCATTGTTCTTAAATCATCAATTTGTTTTTGTTGATTATTAATCGTTGAATCTTTATCATTCATTTGCTTCTCCAATTCCTGTATGCCTTTAATTGCAATTACTCCAAAGCCTGTATAATCCATCAGTCTTACATCTGTATTACGTGCTGTATCTGTGTAATGTGTAACCAATGATGGAAAAAGCTTTTCAACTTTCTGCGCAATAAAACCCATTGATGTATTTGGGTTATTGCTGTTCTTAAAATTGTATGTAACAGGTTCTGATAAATTTATTTTATCAAGAATAGTGGTCATAGGTTCTATGTTCGTTTTCATCTTTTCATCAGAAGTAGTTTTATATGCACCTGAAGTATGATCGAATGCACCTACAGGAGAACTTCCTCCATTATAGTAAAGCACCATATCGCCTGTTGCATAAGCAGCACCGCCTGAAGTTGTTCCGCTGCCAGGGCTAATATAATGTTCCCAATGATTTGCTGTTGACGGATCAGCTAAATCAAAACCATAACTTCCTTCTGCAATTTTTAGTTTATACGTACCGGCTGTGGTAGCGCCAATAGCAACGCTTATGCTTTGTGTTGCATCTCCAAGAACAATTGTATTACTCGTTGAAACTTTTGCACTGTAGCCAATGGCAGTAGCATTAAAAAGACCACTGCTTGTTACATCAGCATAAGCGCCAAGAAAAGTATTGCTGTAACCTCCGTTATTTGTATATCCGGCTGAATCTCCTATAGCTGTATTTCTAACACCGGTTGTATTTAAATACAAACTTCTTACGCCTAAGGAAACATTACCGCTTCCTGTTGTATTTACAGTGCCTGCCCCTTTACCAATAATTGTATTATAAGAACCTGTAGTGTTACTGCTTAATGCATCTACACCCATTGCAATATTATCATAACCTGTAGTATTAGAAAATAAGGAAGATGCGCCTACTGCAGTATTCGCGTTTGCAGCCGTACTGTTGTAACCGCTCTTCCAACCGATGTATGTACTGTAATTTCCTGTTGTAATTTTCTTTCCTGCTTTTGAACCTACTGCAGTGTTGCCGCCTAAACCACCATTTAAAGAAAAGAGCGCAGAATCGCCTATTGCAACCAATTCACTTCCTGATGTGTTATTGTACAATGCAAAAATTCCCATGGTTGTATTGTTGCTACCAGTTGTGCATAATGGGCTTGATTCATAACCATAAGCTGTATTATTATTGCCTGTAGTATTCGAGTATAAAGATGCGAATCCGTTAGCCGTGTTATTAGCGCCAATTGAATTATATTTAAGTGCAGAGCTTCCGGGTGCGGTGTTAAAACTTGCGGTTGTATTATAATAAAGCGCCTCACTGCCTAATGCAGTATTCCCTCCGCCAGTTGTGTTTGACCAAAGCGAAAAAAAACCTAATGCATTGTTACCAGCTCCTGTATTATCAGCAAAAAGTGCATGGTCACCTATTGCTATGTTGCCAACAAACGGAGCATTATAATTATAAGAAGCAGAATCTCCTATTGCTATATTATGGAATCCTGCATTTGATTTTTCCAATGTTGCATTTCCAATAGCAATATTTTTATAGCCTGTATTATTATATCGTAAGCTATTTACGCCTATTGCAAGATTATCATAACCCGAAGCATTCAATGTATAGTCTGAGCTGAGTGCAGCATAACCTATTGCAATATTACGGTAACCTGAAACAGCAAACTGCATAGCATGATCACCCATTGCAGTATTATAGCCATCGTTATAATTTGTAGAATTGAAGTCGGACAAAGCAAAGCTGCCAATAGCTACATTAGAATTTGAAGTTGTATTTGATGCAAGTGCAAGAAGACCAAATGCTGTATTATTTGTACCATCAGTATTGCTTTGAAAAGAATGATCGCCAACAGCAGTATTTGAAAAACCAAATACATTTGAAAAGCCGGATTTACTGCCTATAAATGTATTGCCTGAACCAGACAAACCACTTGCAGAACTATTGTAACCGGCGCTATCGCCAATAAATACCAGCTCATTTTGAGCAGTATTATTATAACCTGCTGCGTTACCTAAAAATACATTGTCGCTGCCGGCTTTATTTTTTTTGCCGGCATTGGTACCCATAAAAGTATTGTTTGAACCATTGGTAGCGTTTCCTGAGAATGCTCCTGCGAAAACATTGTTTGTTCCTGCTACACTAAAAATGCGTTTAGTGCCATGATAGATATTGCCATTAATATAAAGGTGTTTCCATAGGTTAGTACTGCTGCCGAGATCAAGTGAGTCGGAAACACCCGGAAGTAAAGACTGGTTAATTGCTGTAGGTGCTATAAGATTATTCAAGGTTTTACTTACACCGTTTGGTGAAACTGCTTTCCATAAAGAGCCATCGTAATAATAAAATCCCGGGGATGCATTTGTTTGATAAATAAGCAAGCCTGTTGCAGGTGCAACTATTGTATTACGTTTTACTTGTGACATACGCGGTATAAGCATGCCTTGTGTTGTGGATTTCATTTCAAGAATAGAAGATGCATCAGGTGTAACTGTTCCTATGCCGGCGCTGCCTGTGGAAGGAAATGTATTTTGTGCTTTGGTTATAAAGCTTAATGATGCAGCGATAAGTAAAAGTATAAGTTGTTTCATAACATATTGTTTTGATCGATTAATATCAAATACAAATGTGTTATGATTATGTTAGAGGAGCAATCGCATGATTATGCGATGAAAATGTTTTGTTTATGTTG
>JBDTLW010000313.1:0-4017 GCA_039934575.1 Parafilimonas sp.
TTTCATCAAATGAAGGCGCTGTTTTTAACTGGTCTCCATTGTATAATATAATTGGGTCATCATCAAGTCAACCGCAGGTTTATCCTAAACAAACAACAAAATATAATGTAAATGTATCGTTCAAAGGATGTGTTACCAGCGATTCGGTTACGGTAAATGTAATAGATAATGTATCCTTAAATCTGCCTGCAGATACCACTATTTGTAAAACAGACAGCATACCCATAATTCCTTCCACAAATGCTTTATATTTTTCATGGTCGCCCGGAGTTGGCTTAAGCAGTACTTCAGATGAGGAGCCTGTTGCATCGCCTTTATCACAAACAAAATACACCTTACTGGCTTCAGTAGGCAAATGTTTTGCCACAGATGCAATCAATATAAATGTAGTACCCTACCCTTCCGTAAATGTAAGTGCCGATGCCACAATTTGCTATGGCACCACAACACAACTAAACGCAAATATTGAAGGAAGTTATTTTGTGTGGTCGCCTGTACAAAGTCTCGTTAATCCAAATACTTTATCCCCGGTTGCAGGGCCGCAATCAACAACAGAATATGTTTTGCATGTAACAGATACAATTGGTTGCCCCAAACCTGTTGAAGATTCAATTCTTGTAACAGTTATACCAAAAGTTTTACCATTTGCTGGCAACGATACAATGGTTGTAAGAGGACAGCCGGTGCAACTGATCGCAACCGGCGGTACAAATTATAAATGGACGCCTTCAATCTATTTAAGCGATCCAAATATTGCAAACCCTGTAGCAATATTTTCAGTAGCGCCGGATACCATGCTCTACAGTGTAAGAGTAAGTACGGCTGAAGGTTGTTTTGCAAATGACAGCATTAAAATTTATATTTTTCAAACACCGCCCGAAGCTTTTATACCAACTGCTTTTACACCAAACAGTGATGGAAAAAATGATCTGTTCAGAATTACAGTTGCGGGTATGAAAAAATTTCTATACTTCCGCATTTATAACCGTTGGGGGCAATTATTGTTCAGTACAACCGACCCGAATAAAGGCTGGGATGGTTTGTATAATGGAATGAAACAGGCAAGCGGCACGTATGTTTATACAGTTGGAGCGATAGATTATAATGATAAACCCTATCTCAGAAAAGGAACACTGGTTTTGATACGATAATTTTTTGCTTATTTTCCTCACTATTATTTCGTTTATTTTAAGAAATTAAATTTCTTCTAACAGTATTTCAATTTTTCTGCATAAGTAAATCTGTTATTTTTCGTTTAATGGAATAATCTTTGAACTAAATCGTACGCATGAGACAAATGATTTTACTTTTTTTCTTATCAATTTGCTGTATGATGATGCTGTCGTGTGATGATGCCGGCCAGAAAAAATTTGAATTTTTTTATTATCCTGAAAGAAATGTTTATTACGATGTAACGAACAGCATGTATCTGTATTCTTTGGATGGCGGTACAACCTGGGATTCGCTACATGCAAAAATGAATAAAGATTCCACCACGCTTGGAAGTAAAGAAATTATTTACAGCACCTCGCCAGGTGTATGGGCAGATAATGATGCGCACATACAACAATACAACGGGCACATAATAAACATAACAGGCAACGACAGCTTATCACAAAATGATTTAGCAGCAGAGCGCAAGGCAAAAAAAATTAAAGCGGCTGCAACAAAATCAGAAAAAAAATCAGAAAAAAAACCAGGATTTTTCAAAAGGCTTTTCGGTAAAAAAAATTGAAACAAAAATGAAAACTAAAACTTCTTTCTGGCAACGCATGGGCTTTCAGGAATGGTTTCTTAAAAGAGAAGCAGACAGCACTTTACTGCAGTCACCCCCGCTTACGCCTGATGATATTTACAACTACATTGTTCAGAAATTTGAAGAATCAATAAAAGAATTATCGTTTGCAAACCGCGTTGTTTTTTTTCATGAATACATCGTTTGTTTTAATGATGAAGATTACAATCAATTCACGCAAAATAAAAAAGGCATTTTTGGTTTAATAGTGCAGGAATCTGTAAAACAGTTTTACAAAATTCTCAGTCAATATAAACAGGATGATAAAACAGTTGCACCTGCAAGCAGTAAATGGGTTTTTCGTTTTGTATCACATCCTGAATATTTGCGCGGCGATAAAAGTTTAATTGGTAAACTTATGCCGGGAAGTATTCAGCAAAAAAAAGAAAACGTTCGTATCACTTTTATTCCACGGCAAACAGGTATTGCAGAAACATTTGATGTAAACCCCGAGATACTTGACGGATTTATTTTTTACAGCGACGGTTATTATGAAGTTGCTTACGACAATAGTTTTTTATTAAATGATAAGGCAGTTACAAACGGACAAGCTTCAGTACTTGCACGTTTTGAAACCATTGTTCCTGATAAAGAATTTGCAGGAAAAAAGATTGAATATTTTATGAAGGAAAAAGACATTTTTATTTCAGGTAAAGATGAAGCGAGAGATAAAACGAATATTTTTCGCATTCCTTCGGATTGGGTAAACACGCCGCATTTACGCATTCGGTATAATAGTGCTGATGATAAATTTTATCTTGCTTCATTTGGCGAAAAAACAATTGTAAATGAAAATGAAGTAGCGTTGAGTGATATGAATAATCCTTCATGGATTCACTTGCCTGTTAATTCACGTATCGTGCTGAATGGGATTGTAGGTGTGAATATTTTTAAATCATAGAGTACGTTACGGTCAGACGCTTTCAAAGCGTCAGACCGATAATAAAAAACTTTTTATGCTCAACATCATTCTTTCTTCATCTCTCTTCGGCGTTTGCATACTATTACTTGCAGCAAACTTCAGAGATGTAAAAAAAACGCACAGAAAAAATGGCTGATAATTTTTACGGCATAACAGATACCGGCAAAATGCGCGATAACAATGAAGATAATTTCATTGCGCAAAATATTTCAAACGGAAAATATATTGCAGGTTGTGTTATTGATGGCGTTGGCGGATATGAAGGCGGTGAAATTGCTTCATCACTTGCACGCACTGCAATTTTGCAAACAATTAAAAAAACTTCAGGAGATATAATTGGAGTTTTGAAAACAGCTTTTCATGAAGCAAATGAAAAAATATTAAACAAGAAACATACAAGCGAAGAAAATATGCAGATGGCTTGTGTGCTTACACTCGCGCTTGCTGATATACATGAAAACAAATTTTATTATGCACATGTTGGTGATACAAGGCTGTATCTATTCCGCGATAACTCGTTGGTAAAAGTTTCGCATGATCATTCTTTTGTTGGTTTTTTGGAAGATAGTGGGCGCATAACAGAAGAAGCTGCTATGCAACATCCTAAGCGCAATGAAATAAACAAAGCTTTGGGTTTTGGTGATGAAAAATTTTCTGAACCCGATTATATTGAAACCGGCGAATCTCCTTTTTTACCCGGAGATATTTTATTGTTATGCAGCGATGGCTTATCTGATATGCTTAACAGCAACACCATTGCAGGCATATTAAATGCCCCGCAAAATGTAAAAGAAAAATGCAAAGCGCTTATTGATGCAGCAAATGTTGCAGGTGGAAAAGATAATATTACCGTAGTAATTATTGAGAACAATAAACCGCCTCTGCAACAGGAAGCAACCAAGCCTGTTGTCATAAAAAAAAACGAGCCCTTAGAAGAAACAACAATACAGCGTGAAATAAATACGAATAATAATTCAGTCAAAAAACGCAGAAGCTGGATTGGTGTACGATTTCTTTTGGTTCTGTGTTTTGTTTTGTTAGCTGCGTTATCATGGTTTATTTATAATGATTATTACAGAACGAATAAAGTGATTACTAAAGTAATACCGATACCAAAAACTCCGCAGCAACAAAAATTAATTGACAGTATAAATAAAGCTTCTTTAAAAGAAATTTCGCTTAAAAATATTTTCGATCAAACAAATCCGGTTATCATTAATGATTCATTGTTCATAAGAGAAGATTCATTGCATATAAATGGTAATGGCATTACATGGATTGCAGATTCTGCATATAAAGG
>JBDTLW010000314.1:0-4004 GCA_039934575.1 Parafilimonas sp.
TGCAATTTATAAACAGGTAATTTTTTGGTATTGTGGGTTGCGCCAATTACTATTGCCACATAGCCAAACAAATGACCATGCGGTAAATCTTCTTCCTTTATATGTTCATCGCCAGGAATAAAATAATCCAATCCTTTTCCATCATCTGTTACTCCAAGCGGCGCTAATGCATCAATGCAGCGCAAAGAAATATGACGCTGCGGCATCAGGTTTATTTTAAGCCTGGTAAGCAAAAATTTTTGAACACTTAGTTTATGATAACTATACCACAATGCTTTTGATGTAAAAAGTTTTAACCTCAATAAATACGTACGCAGGTTTTTATGCAGGTCAATTATATAATCATAATCTTCTTTGCGCAATTGCGCAGCAAGCTCTTTTAAATTATTGTTGTAATAATAAAATTTATCTATGTAAGGATTAGCAATGGTTACGCTTTTCATTTTTTCTTTGGTAAGAAAATGCACTTCAGCATCAGGAATTTGCTGTTTAAGACAACGTATGGCAGCTGTAGTTAAAACAATATCACCTATAGAAGAAAAGCGAATGACTAGAAACTTCATTAAGGTAAAATTAAGCCCAGATTAAACAGATACAAAGAACATATTTAATGCTTGTAAACAAGTGCGTCTATATTTATTCAGGCTAATATTATTGCACATATTATTAATATATTTTGAGTTGAAGTAAGTTAAATTTCATCAAATATTTTATTAATGCAAATTCTGAACGTAATTATGCAAACTTATTAATACATAATTACGTAAACTAAAATGGAAAAATCACCTGTTCTTATTTATTTTCATTTTTAACCGCAATTTTTCAACCCAATAATATTTAATCTTACTATGATCGCAATTTTAATTTTCTTTTTTTGTCATTGGTTTTTTTCTTTATTCTTTCACTCTTTTTTCCTGCATCGTTTTGCATCTCATCAAATGTACACTACAGGCAAGCGCCGGGAAAAGATCATTTATTTTCTTACCTGGTTTGTGCAGGGTTCTTCTTTTCTTGTGCCAAGAGCCTATGGCGTTATGCACAGAATGCATCATACCTACAGCGATACAGAAAAAGACCCGCATTCACCTCATTTCTTTAAAGATGTATGGGGTATGATGTGGCATACAGCTAAAATATTTCGTGGTTTTAATACGGGTAAAAATATTCCTGATCCGGAGTTTACGAAAGAATACCTGCCCATATGGAATAAGCTTGATCGTTTTGGCCATCATGCAATAACTCGTTTATTTTTCGTTGCATTTTATATTGGCTTTTATATTGTTTTTGCACCCAGTGCATGGTGGTTTCTTTTACTGCCCATACATTTTTTAATGGGCCCTATACAAGGCGCTGTTGTAAACTGGTGCGGTCATAAATATGGATACAGCAATTATAAAAACGGAGATCATTCAAAAAATACTTCACCCTGGGGGATATTGCTTATGGGTGAGTTATTTCAAAACAATCATCACTATCAAAAGGACAATGCAAATTTTGCGCGCAGATGGTTTGAATTTGATTTGACCTATATAATTATGCTGGGATTGAACAAAATTAAATTCATAAAACTGAAACCGCTTTTTGTGGAAAATATATGAACTTTAATTTAAATATTTTATAACTAAACCCATATCTTTAATCTGAGCATTTTTAAGCGAATTGGTTTAAAAAATTAATTTGCAAACACCTGGAATAGAAACAATTTATTTCATCATCATAACCTCTGAATTATGCTTACACAATTAAACCCCCATGTTAAGTTTCTTCAACTGGAACTTATCTATAATTTTCAGCAAGTAAATGATTGCGTTTTGGTAAATTTTCCTGGTAAAAAATCAAGTGACAGTATCTTATTCTATAAAGAAGAAGAAAGATGGGATGCTGAATCAGAACTGCAAAAAAAACATCCTGTTATATATTCAGCAATTCAAAATGAAATAGTAAATACACTGAAAGTGGATGGATATTTTGATCAGATTCTTTTACAAAATTTCTTATCATAGTCATTCACCTGCCTTTTTTATAGTATAGATATTCTGCCTGCAAAAGAGTTTGCATATCCATCTTTTTAATGTAATAATGGCTTCACTATTTTAGCTGTTATTTTTTGTGTTGATAAGAGTAAAAGCAACATGTATAGTCATTAATTTATCATTTAGTAATAAAACAACAAAGCCACCCGAAGGTGGCTTTGTAAAAAAAATCCGGGAATATTAATGTGCTATTAAAACCGTGATCTTGCCAATAGCAGTTCCACCTTGTTTCATAGAAACATAATAATACCCATTATGTAATGAATACAAATTATTTATTGTATAACTGTTAGCGCCTTTAACCTGTATGCCTGCTTTGTAATTACCATACGCTATTCCGTTTGCATCAGTTAATTGAAATGAAATGTCGCCTGATTTTATCAGAGAATAATTCAAGCGCATTACAGAAGAATTTACCGGGTTTGGAGAAACAGATATAGCACTGAGCAATGACTGATTTTGGCTGATATCAGGAGTTGCATCTAAACCACTGCCGCCGGAAATATTCAGTGTATAATCTTCCACTTCACCTTTGTCAAAACTGGCGCAAGGATCAGTAATACCGCTACCATAATGCATTTGAATTCTCATGCGGGTAGCGCCATTTTTAGAAGTTGCTTTTATCTTAAATGCTTTACTAACTAATCCTGTTGATGTAACTGCTACAGGTCCTAATTTTTCGCCTGCATCTGTAAAATCTCCATCACCATTATAATCTATATATACTGTCCAGAATTCTTTACGGGTTGCAACAGGGAAACCAGCCTGTACTTTTACAGTATATGTTTGTCCTGCAGTTACATTCGTATTCATAGAAGTAAAATCTCCGTAACCACTGTTATCTCCGCTTGTATTATCTATTGTGTTAAACACAACCCGGTTGATGTATTCATTAGCGGTGCTTAATCCTGCAGAATTGCAATAAGTTGTACCGCTGCCACCATCACCAACACCTACTGCATACCATGCGTTTTCTACCTGTGTTACTTCATTTGATCCTGCTCCGTATAAATCTGTAGCTGCATTTATGCAGGCAGTTCTCCAATCAGCATACTGCGAATTTGGAGTAAGATAAACAGTTTCTGATCTGTATAATATCTGGTCAGCTTCAGATAAACCAATACCTTGTACATTGTACGCATTGCCTATATCATTTGTACCACTGCCACCTGTAACAAGCAGGTAGAACATAAAATTACCAAGACCGCTTGTAATATGTACATCTGCATTTGCGCTCCAGTACAATCCGCCATAAGTATCTGGTTGCTGGTAGTCATTTGGATTGCTCATATCTCTGATAAACCAGTTCATATCATTACTTAAACGCCAGTCAATATCATTTGATTTTGTAAAGAACTGAACGGATTTTCCCATGATGTCACTCATGCTTTCATTCATACCACCACTCTCTCCGCTATAAACTAATGCACTTGTATTTTGAGTAACGCCATGCGTTAATTCATGACCGGTTACATCAATACCTGTAACACCATTACCAGCAGTAGTTCCTCCCGTACGTTTACCATAATTCATGGCAGTGCCATCCCAGGATGCATTATTATTATATAAAAAGCCGCCCCTGTTTACATAGCTGTATAAAGCATAACCATTATCATCAATACTGTTGCGGTTAAAATTTGCTTTATAAAAATCATAAGTCATTTCTACGCCCCAATGTGCATCCATTGCATTCTGGTCAGGCAATACAAGATTCCAGTTGGCAGTAGTATTGGTGAATTCAACACCATAAGAACCGCTGTTGCCATGCAAAGTAACTACACCGTTACCCCTTGTAAGATCATGCAACCTGTATGCATTTGTTCCTGTTTGTTCTGAGTGAATTGTTTGCGAGCCGCTGTATAAAGTATTAGCAGTTCCAACAGCATCGCTTGTTTCAATGCGGTCTTCTTTGCCAAGTATTTTTCCTGTTGATGCATCAACAAAATAATAAGCGCGGCTAAAAGGTTCTTC
>JBDTLW010000315.1:0-3991 GCA_039934575.1 Parafilimonas sp.
CCACGCTATCTACTGCTGTTAAAGTGCGAAAAGTATCTTCTGCAAAATCTTTATGTCCTGGTGTATCAAGCAAATTAATAAGCATGCCTTTGTATTCAAAGGTCATTACACTGGTAGCTACAGAAATTCCACGTTGCCGTTCAATCTCCATAAAATCACTGGTAGCATGTTTCTTTATTTTATTGCTTTTTACAGCGCCTGCGGTTTGAATGGCACCGCCAAATAACAGAAACTTTTCTGTAAGCGTGGTTTTGCCCGCATCAGGATGCGAGATGATGGCAAACGTTCTGCGGCGGCTGATTTCTTTTGCGTTCATTAGTGCATTGTTGATTAGTTCATAGTGTATAGTATTTTAAATCTATGAACTTCATTCAGGGGCGCAAATGTAATATCATTCAGTTTAATGCTTTGTTATTGCTTATGCAGACCCGATTTTAATGATTATTTGCATGCTATTCTCTGTTCATTCAGCTTATTTTTGCTGTATGTTATTGCAACATTTTCAAGCACATTTAAAAAAAGATTTTTTATTTACACAATCTGCCCAAAAATTATTATTAGCTGTCAGCGGCGGTATTGATAGTGTTGTAATAACTGATGTTTTTTTTAAATCAGGATTTGATTTTGTAATTGCCCATTGCAATTTTCAGTTAAGGGAAGATGAAAGCATACGGGATGAATTATTCGTTCGTGAACTTGGGAAAAAATATGATAAAGAAGTTTTAGTAAAAAGATTTGATACAAAGCAATTTGCTGAAGAAAAAAAAATTTCTATTCAGGAAGCAGCAAGAGATTTACGCTATACCTGGTTTGAAGAAACTTTAAACCATAATCATCAAACTTTAAATTTTCTTGCTACTGCACATAATGCTGATGATAATATTGAAACAATGCTGATGTTTTTATGCAGAGGCACAGGCATTCATGGTTTAACAGGAATTAAATTGCTTGACAAAAAAAGAAAAATAATCCGTCCGTTATTGTTTGCAACAAGAAAAGAAATTACAACTTATGCTGAAGAAAATAATTTGAGCTGGGTTGAAGATTCTTCTAACGTACTTGATAAATACACGCGCAATTTTTTCAGACTTAAAATAATTCCTTCCATTGAAAAAAATTTTCCGCAGGTAAAAGAAAGCCTGCTGGAAAATATTAAACGCTTTAATGAAGTGGAGCAATTATATACACAAGCAATTGAAATACACAAAAAGAAATTGCTTCTATATAAAGGCAATGAAATACACATACCTGTTTTAAAACTACAGAAAACAAATCCGCTTGATACAGTCTTATGGAGTATAATTAAAGTATATAATTTTAATAGCGGGCAGATTGATGAAGTAAAAAAATTATTTGAAGCAGGCAATAGCAGTTACGTGCAATCTTCATCACACAGAATAATTAAGAACCGCAACTGGCTTATAATTGCACAGAATACTAATGAAGAAGCAAGCCATATTTTAATAGAAGAAAATACTAAAGAAATATTTTTTAGAGATAGGGTTTTACAATTTGAACTATTATCATCTTCAAATTTTAAACTTCAAACTTTAAACTCATTTGCTCAGCTTGATGCAAAACATATCACGTTTCCGCTACTGCTGCGCAAATGGAAACAAGGTGATTATTTTTATCCGCTTGGAATGAATAAAAAAAAGAAGCTGAGTCGTTTTTTTATTGATAAAAAATTATCTGCTACAGAAAAAGAAAATGTTTGGATTTTAGAAATGAATAAAAAAATTATTTGGATCATTAATTATAGAATTGATGATCGTTTTAAAATTACACCTGCCACAAAAGAAGTGTTGAAAATAGCTTGCACCGCTTCATTGAAACGCTGAAACAAACATCATTGTTCTTTTGGGATATAAGTATAACTGCTAACAACGCATTTAATATTAAGAAATATAAGAATAAGTTGGTATTGTTGTCATTTATAATAATCTTTGTTACAACAATGTCCTGTGTTATTATAACAATATCCTATGTTATATGAGGCCTCGCAGCTATCATATTACTCACTCACGAATTTCAAAATCTGTAAAAAGAACTGAAGGCAGTTTTCGTTTGCTGGTTGAAAGCGTACACAGGTATGCTATTTGCATGTTAGATCCCGCAGGATATATATCTACCTGGAATGCCGGCGCTGAAAAAATAAAAGGGTATTCTGCAAAAGAAATTATAGGAAAACATATTTCTATATTTTATACTGCACAAGAAGTTTCAAACGGAATACCTCAAAACAATTTAGAAAAAGCAGCACGGGATGGCAACTTTGAAACTGAGGGTTTGCGTGTGCGAAAAGACGGATCTTTTTTTTGGGCAAACGTAGCTTTTACAACGTTATACGGAGATGATGGTGAATTAAAGGGTTTTGCAAAAGTTACACATGATATTACAGAACGCAAAAAACTTGAAGAGATACAATTAAGGCAAGAAAAGCTAACCAGAAAAAAATTAACTAAAAGTCTAAAGGAAACATCTGACTATAAATATGCGCTTGATGAATGTTGTATTATAGCCATTACAGACCAGCAAGGTATTATTAAACACGTTAATAAAAATTTCTGCGATATCTCAAAATATTCTGAAGCAGAATTGATTGGCAAGAATCACCGGATCGTTAATTCCGGTTATCATTCAAAAGAATTTATGCAGAATTTGTGGGAGACTATCAGTATAGGAAATATATGGAGAGGCGAAATAAAAAATAAGGCAAAAGATGACAGCTATTATTGGGTAACCACCACAATCGTTCCTTTTTTAAATGAGCAAGGTGAACCGTATCAATATGTGGCTATACGATCTGATATAACAAAAAGAAAAAAGGCAGAAGAATTAAAACAACAATTAGAAACCCGTTTAAAAGAACAAACGGAAAAATTATATGATGTTTTTGACAGAATGCTGGATGGTTTTATTATGTTGGATAAAGATTTCAGATACACATTTGCCAATAAAAAGATCGGGACAATGTTAGGTTGCAATGCGGCATCACTTATAG
Organism: Parafilimonas sp.; assembly: GCA_039934575.1. Classification (GTDB taxonomy): domain Bacteria; phylum Bacteroidota; class Bacteroidia; order Chitinophagales; family Chitinophagaceae; genus Parafilimonas. The sequence continues at coordinate 3,005 of JBDTLW010000315.1, forward strand.
GCCAAAATGTATGGGAGAGATTCCCGGACTCCATAAACTCGGCCACTTATCATGCTTTTAACAAGGCAATGTCTGCACAACAGTATATCTCAAATATTGATTTTTATCCTCCATTAGATCTGTGGCAGGAAAATCATATTTATCCTTCTCCAAATGGGCTGTCTGTTTTTATAAGAGATATTACTATTCAAAAAAGAGCAGAGCAATTGTTGCAAAGAAATGAAGCCAGGTTCAGGAGAATATTCGATTCAAATATGGTAGGCTTTATATTTTGGAATTCAGCAGGTGAGATATCAGAATCAAACGATCGTTTTTTGGAACTAATAGGTTATACAAGGGTTGATCTCAATGAACATAAAATACGATGGAAAGATATTACGCCACCAGAATATACGGACCTGACTATGCAAAAGCTTCACCAGCTTCAAGCAACAGATGTAACAGAACCATTTGAACAGGAATTTGTGCGCAAAGATGGAACGCGTACTCCCGTTCTTATAAGGGCAGCCACGATTGGTAAAAGCAATCCGGAGCAAGGTGTTGCTTATATCATGGATATTTCAGAGAGGAAAGAAGCTGAAAAGAAAATGCTGTTATTAAATGAACAACTGGAGGAACGTGTAAAAGAACGAACGCACGAGTTGCAGCTTGTTAATAATGAATTGGAATCCTTTTCTTATTCCGTTTCACACGATTTGCGCGCCCCTTTACGTGCAATAAACGGGTTTGCTACAATACTGGAAGAAGATCATGTAAAATTATTGGACAATGAAGGAAGGCGGCTGTTGAAAAAAGTTCAGGAAAATGCCGGAAAGATGGGTGTACTGATAAACGATCTGCTGGCATTTTCAAGGCTTGGGCGCAAAGAATTAAATAAATCTTTTGTAAATATGGATGTGGTAATTAAAGATATTCTGCACGAAATGGATAAAGCCACAAACCATAAAGCGGAAATAAAAATAGAAAGACTACATCCCGTAATGGCAG
>JBDTLW010000316.1:0-3989 GCA_039934575.1 Parafilimonas sp.
ACAGTCTGCCCAAATCCCGCCTGCCCCGTAAAGCGGGGTTCAGATATTTCCTTTCTTCAATTCTTCCACTGCATAGTTAGCTGCCCTTGCTGTTAATGCCATAAATGTTAATGATGGGTTTTGCGTGCTTGTACTCGTCATGCATGCACCATCAGTAACAAAAACATTCTTACAATTATGAAATTGATTATAGGCATTGAGCATAGATGTTTTTGGATCTTTACCCATTCTGCATCCACCCATTTCATGAATATCTAAACCCGGCGCCTGCTTACTATCATTTTGACTGATATTTTTGCAACCGGCTTTATCAAGCATTTCAGAAGCCTGGTTTAAAAAATCTTTAATTAATTTTTCATCGTTATCATCATACGTAACATTAAAAACCAATTGCGGTATTCCCCATGCATCTTTCTCGTCTTTACTTAAATATACTTCATTGGTTTTCTTAGGAATTGTTTCACCCTGCATCATCATCGAAACATACCAATCACCTGCTTCAGTTATTGCATCTTTATATGCGCCGCCAATTTCTTCTTTTAAATTATTGCCATCGGCATTGCCACGGGAGGCTCCATAAAAACTCATGTATCCACGGAGAAAATCAGTATCCTGTTTATACACATTTCTAAAATTAGGCATCATCGGCTGAGTAGGTCTTCTGCCAAAATAATATTTATCCTGCGGCCCATCAAAATTTGCTGAAACAGTTCCGCGATAATTATGAAACGCTATGTATTTACCAAGCAATCCATTATCATTTCCAAAACCATCTGGAAAACGTGAAGAGATTGAGTTAAGCAGAATAAGATTTGTGTTGAAACAAGCCGCATTTACAAAAATTATTTTTGCATAATATTGAGTAGTTTGTTTTGTGTTAGCATCAACTACATTCACACCAACTGCTTTATTTTTTTTATCATCATAAATAATAGAATGCACTACTGATTCAGGCTGAATGGTTAAATTACCTGTTTTTAAAGCCCAGGGAATGGTGGATGCATTTGAACTGAAATAACCGCCAAACGGACAACCGCGTTCACATAAACTTCTTGCCTGGCATTGTGTTCTGCCCTGGTCAATATGAATTTGTTTTGGTTTTGTAAGATGAGCGCATCGCCCCTGTATTACATTCCTGTTTGGATAGGCTGCATTAATTTTTTGTTGAATATCTTTTTCAACACAATTCATCTCCCATGCAGGAAGAAATTCGCCATCGGGTAAGGTTTCAAGATTATCATAATTACCACTGATGCCTGCAAATGCTTCCACATGTGAATACCATGGCGCTATATCTTCATAACGTATTGGCCAATCAACTGCATAATCATCACGCGCAGGTCCTTCAAAATCAAATTTACTCCAACGCTGTGTTTGTCTTGCCCACAATAAAGATTTGCCGCCAACCTGGTAGCCGCGAATCCAATCGAATGGTTTTTGTTGCACATAAGGATGCTCTTTATCTTTTACAAAAAAATCTTGTGTGCCTTCATAAAAAGCATAACATTTTGAAACGATTGGATTTTCTTCAGTAATCTTAAGTGGCATTTCACCACGATGCGGAAATTGCCAGGGCGCTAAGGTTGCTGTGGGGTAATCTTTTATATGTACAACATTTTTTCCTCGTTCGAGCAGTAAGGTTTTAATGCCATGATCGCATAACTCTTTTGCAGCCCAGCCACCGCTGATACCTGAGCCAATTACAATAGCATCATACGTGTTTTGCTGAACACCGCCTGAATTAATATGTATTGATGAATCGCCTGGCATTTATTATTTCTGATGTATGATTTTTAGATCCCTGATATTAAGCTGAAGCTGTTCTAAATCAGTGTTCAGATATTTTGTTTTTTTAATTGATCTGTTGCATAGTTACACGCTCTTGCTGTTAATGTCATATACAAAATACTCGGGCTTTGATTTCCCGTGCTTGCCATACAAGCGCCATCTGTTACAAAAACATTTTTGCAATGGTGTAATGCATTCCATTTATCAAGCATAGATGTTTTTGGATCTGCACCCATTCTGCATCCGCCCATTTCATGTATATCCAAACCCGGAGACTGGTTACTATCCCGATGATGAATATTTTTTACACCGGCTTTTGTAAACATTTCTTCTGTTTGCACAAAAAAATCTTTCAATAATTTTTCATCGTTATCATCATACTCAACAGAAGTTATTAATTGCGGAATACCCCATTCATCTTTTTTATCTGTGCTCAAGCGCACATGATTTTTTTCTTTGGGAATTGTTTCAGCCTGCACGTAAGAATATACAGTCCATGGTCCAGGTTCTGTCATTGATTCTTTGTAACCTTCACCAATTTGCTGCGGACTGGTTTCGCCATCGTTTCTATTACGGTGAGCGCCCGCATACGTTGTATATCCGCCAAGAAAATCTGTATCTATTTTATGCAGATTCCGATAGTTTGCAATGATGGCATCCGTTGGATTTCTGCCATAATAATATGTATCAGTAAACCCATCAATGTCACCGCCTAACGAGCCGCGGTAATTGTGATGGCAAACATATTTACCAAGCACTCCGCTATCATTTCCTAAACCATTTGGAAAGCGATTTGATGTTGAATTTAATAAGATGAGATTGCTGTTTAAAGCAGACCCATTTACAAAAATAATCTTAGCAAAAAATTCAGTTGCCTGCTTTGTATTTGTGTCAATAACACGTACGCCGGTTGCTCTTTGTTTTTGCTCATCATAGATTATGGAATGAACAACAGAGAACGGACGGATAGTTAAGTTGCCGGTTTTTGCAGCCCACGGAAGGGTTGATGAATTGGAACTGAAATAACCACCAAACGGGCAACCCCTTTGACATAAATTTCTTGCCTGGCATTTTCCTCTTCCCTGGTCAAGATGTATTTGATTTGGCTGCGTTAAATGCGCCCATCTTGCATGAACAAAATAACGGTTACCATAATTTTTTAAAATGCTTTCTTTTAAATGTTGCTCAACACAATTCAATTCAAATGGCGGAAGAAACTCGCCATCAGGCATTGCTTCTAAACCATCTTTATTACCGCAAACGCCAATAAATTTTTCTACGTATGAATACCATGGTGCAACATCTTCATATCGTATAGGCCAATCCCATCCATAGTCAAAGCGCTGCGGACCTGTAAATTCAAAATTGCTCCAGCGTTGTGTGCATCTTCCCCATGTTAATGATTTGCCGCCAACCTGGTAACCGCGTATCCAGTCAAAAGGTTTTTCCTGTATGTAAGGATGCTCATTATCTTTTACAAAAAAATGTTTTGCGGTGTCATCAAAAGCATAACATTTTGAAACAACAGGATTCTCTTTTCTCTCTTGTTCAGTAAGTTGCTCCCTGTCTTTAAATTCCCAGGGCGCCAATGTTGCTGTTGGATAATCTTTGATATGTTTTACATCGCGGCCTCTTTCAAGTACAAGGGTTTTCAAACCGTGTTCGCATAATTCTTTTGCAGCCCAGCCACCGCTTATACCACTGCCAATAACAATTGCATCGTACGTGTTTTTTTCAACGCCACCTGAATTAATATGTAAAGTAGAATCGGGCATTTGTCTGAACCTGGATTTTGAAAGATTTAATTGATTAAATGATTAAGCTGGCAAAGCTTTAAAGTAATATCTGAATTTGGTTTTTATCTTGTCAATCCAAAAATCCACCCAAATCATAGTTCAGACATTTCCTTTCTTCAATTCACTCACTGCATGGTCTGCTGCGCGTGCAGTAAAAGCCATATAGGTAAGTGATGGATTACAACAATTTGAACTCGCCATAAAAGCACCATCCGTTACAAAAACATTTTGTGCATCCCAAACCTGGTTCCATTTATTAAGCACGGAAGTTTTTGAATCTTTACCCATACGCGCCGTACCCATTTCGTGAATGCCCCGGCCTGGTGTACCATCTCCATCATGCCCCTGTACATCTTTTACACCGGCTACTGTAAGCATTTCAATGGCATCATCTTTCATATCTTT
>JBDTLW010000317.1:0-3976 GCA_039934575.1 Parafilimonas sp.
ATTTCAGCTTTTATTGATAATGTACATAACTCTGTTTTTTCAGCTTTCCTTATATATATATCCAATATATTTCTGGTATTATTTTCACAGTTTCTATTTACACATTATATACTTAAAAAAAATGCTGCTTTAGCTATTGCCGGAGAAGATGAAGAAAAGCAATATTTTTATATGAAGGCAAAATATAGTTTTCTTATGTTGCTTGCAATGATGATAATTATAATTGCGGTATTTATTATAAGTAATGGTAATCTATTTTCAGTAGTAATCAGCGTATATATACTGCCTGTATTCGCAATTATTTCAAGGCGTAAACTTAAAAAATACAAACCGAAAAAAATAAACAAAGTATAATTGCATAAACAGATAAAAAATGATAAAAGATAAAGTTTGTATAGTTACAGGAGCGGCACGAGGCATAGGCGCTGCTATTGTAAGGAAACTGGCAGAGAATGGCGCTCATGTTGTGTTTACTTATGTGAGTGACTCAAGCGCAGAAAAAGCATCTGCATTAGAAAAAGAATTAAATAGTTCAGGCGTAAAAGTAAAAGCATATAAAAGCAATGCCGCAGATTTTACTCAATGCGAAACTTTGGTAAATGATGTAATAAAAGAATTTGGAAAAATTGATGTTTGCGTAAATAATGCAGGTATTTCAAAAGATAATTTGTTGTTGCGTTTAACAGAAGATCAGTGGGATGAAGTAATAAATGTAAACCTGAAAAGTGTTTTTAATATGACGAAGCAGGTTATTCGCCCAATGATGAAAGCTAAAACAGGAAGCATTATCAATATGAGTTCTATCATAGGCATGCGCGGTAATGCCGGGCAGGCAAGTTATGCTGCTTCCAAAGCAGGTATTATTGGTTTTACAAAATCTATTGCTCTTGAATTAGGCAGCCGTAATATTCGCTGCAATGCAATAGCGCCGGGTTTTATTGAAACAGATATGACGCATTATTTAAAAGAAGGAACTGCTGCTGATATTTTTTTAAAAGATATTCCCTTGGGCCGTTTTGGTAAGGCAGATGAAGTTGCTGATCTTACTGTATTCCTCGCGAGCGATAAGAGTAATTATATTACAGGACAAATAATAAGCATTTGCGGCGGATTAAATATTTAATACATGACACCATACGAAAAACTTTTGCAGGAAAATAAAGCCTGGGCCGAAGAAATGAAAGAAGGCGATTCTGATTATTTTAATCGTCTTGCACATTTGCAAACACCGGAATTTTTATGGATTGGCTGCAGTGACAGCCGTGTGCCTGCAGATAAAATTACGGGCACTCAACCCGGTGAGATTTTTGTGCACCGGAATATTGCAAATCTTGTAATTCATACAGATGTAAATCTTCTAAGTGTGCTGGATTATGCGGTAAACCAGCTTAAAGTAAATCATGTAATTGTTTGCGGACATTATGGCTGCGGTGGTATAAAAGCTGCCATGAATAATCATGATTATAAATATATATTGAACATGTGGCTTAGAAATATAAAAGATGTTTATCGGTTGTATGAAGATGAATTAAATAATATTAAAAACGAGGAAGACCGCGCAGATCGTCTTGTTGAATTAAACGTACAAGAGCAGGTTATGCGGCTTGCAAAAACGTCTATCATTCAACGTGCATGGAAAAACGAAAACCGCCCTGTTTTGCACGGCTGGGTGTATGGTTTAAAAGATGGAATTATTAAAAATCTTTTCGATATGCCGCCCGGCTCTGAAATGATAGATATTTATAAATACGATGACCTGTAAAACTTACAATAAACGGTCAGGTTGCTAAAGCAGTCCGACCGTTATATTAACTATCTGATTCTTCTTTATTATATTTTTCCTCTGCTTCTTTTGCTTTTTCAAAATCGAGAACCACACCATTTATACAATAGCGGAGACCGGTTGGTTGCGGACCATCGTCAAATACATGCCCTAAATGAGAGCCGCATTTACCGCACATAACTTCTGTTCGGTTCATACCATAGCTTTTATCATGTTCATATATTACGGAGCCTTTGGATGTAGGTTTATAAAAACTTGGCCAACCACAACCACTTTCAAATTTTGTATCACTTTCAAATAATGCATTACCGCAAACTGCACAATAATAAATACCTATTTCTTTTGAAAGTTCATACTCGCTGCTCCAGGGTTTTTCTGTTCCTTTTTCTCTTGCTACGCGATATACTTCCGGAGAAAGTTTTTTCTTCCATACTTCGTTGCTCAATACAATTTTTTCATTTGTATTTAAATCTTCGCTCATAAAAATTATTTTTTTAGTATTAATTACAGGTGAATAAATATTGTATGTCGCATCAGCATAGAGAGGGAAAAATATTTATTGCATACCTGACATCTTTAAATATACGAAACAGTTTTTTAGGCTGGTTTTTCCTATTACACTACAAGATGTTAATTTTTAAACTTCAACAGTTATATTTGCCCGTAACGCAGCAGGTAAAATGTTTAATATAATACTTTTTGGTCCGCCCGGCAGTGGAAAAGGCACGCAAAGCGAAAACTTAGTAGCCAGATATGGGTTGAAGCATCTTTCAACCGGTGATTTGCTGCGCAGTGAAATTTCTGCTCAAACTCCATTAGGCATTGAAGCAAAAAATTTTATTGATAAGGGACAACTGGTGCCAGATGAAGTTGTAATTGGAATGATAAGTACAGCATTAGAAACCAATCCGGATGCACAGGGGTTTTTATTTGATGGATTTCCGCGCACCGATACACAGGCAGAAGCCCTGGATAAATTATTACATCTCAAAAAGACTTCTATTGCTGTAATGATTGCACTGGATGTTTCTGAAGATGAGTTAATACACCGGTTGCTGCAGCGTGGGCAAAGCAGCGGTCGTTCGGACGATGGAGATGAAACTGTAATCCGCAGCAGGATTGAAGAGTACGAAAATAAGACCAAGCCCGTTGCAGATTATTATAAACGATTTGATAAAGTGGTGCATATAAAAGGCGAAGGCAGCATTGATGATATTTTTAAATCGCTGTGTAAAGAAATTGATAAGCGTAAAACATAAATGCCTCACAGCTTAATAAGAATCGCACAAAAATTTCATCTATAATTTCTTTCCCATTTGCTGTTGATCTTACCAAGAACGATTCTCTTTCGTTCGTTTAATTCAGTCAAAAATTTTTGTAGCCTGGTATAAATTTATCATAGAAAAATTTAGGGCTCATTTCATATTATATCTTTGCCATCCTTTTTTTTCAATACTATGTTTAATAAAAGAATTAAAATAAAAGAACTGTTATCAACAGAAGTTACAAGTCAGGAAGTTGTTGTTATGGGTTGGGTACGAACTTTTCGTAACAACCAGTTCATTGCTTTAAATGATGGCAGCACTAACCAGAATTTACAGGTTGTTGCTGCTTTAGGTTTATTGAATGATGAAACAATAAAACGCATCACGCCTGGCGCTTCATTGAAAGTAGTTGGAGAATTAGTGCTGAGTTTAGGAAAAGGACAGGTTGTTGAATTGAAAGCAACTTCAATAGAAATTTTAGGCGATTGTGATCCTGAAAAATTTCCACTACAATTAAAAAACAGACCAGGCTTAGAATACTTAAGAGAGATTGCGCATTTGCGTTTTCGCACAAATACATTTGGGGCAGTTTTTCGTGTAAGGCATACGCTGGCTTATGCTGTTCATAAATTTTTTAATGATAAAGGCTTTGTGTATTTGAACACCCCAATAATTACTGCAAGCGATGCAGAGGGTGCAGGCGAAATGTTTCGCGTTACTACCTTGCCTTTTGATAATCCGCCACGCAATGAAGATGGCAGCATAAATTTTAAAGAAGATTTTTTTGGCAAGAGTACTAACCTTACTGTGAGCGGGCAACTTGAAGGCGAATTAGCGGCTATGGCTTTTAGTGATATTTATACTTTTGGTCCCACATTCCGCGCAGAAAATTCTAATACAACAAGGCATCTTGCAGAGTTTTGGATGA
>JBDTLW010000318.1:0-3971 GCA_039934575.1 Parafilimonas sp.
CGGTTTAAAATCGATAAAAACGGCTCCATTTACACCAAAAGATGCGTCGGATGTTCCGTCTGGATTAAGGCGAAAAGCAGAGAATGATGAAGGAGCAGATGCACTAACTTTTGATTGCCCGCAAACCAAAATTTTCTGATCGTCTTGTAACACCATACCGCTTATCCCATAACTTACGGCAGCGATAGTAGGAAGAAGTACTCCATATGTTCCAAATGATGGGTCAGGAGTTCCGTCAGGAAGAAACCGTGCTACGAATGCAATTGAATTGAAGGAACTGGCTGATCCGGCTACAATTATTTTACCATCTTTTTGAACGGCAACTGCACTCGGACTCGGGACAAATCCTGGTACAAGTGTTTTAACGGCTCCATCAAATCCAAAACTGGCATCTAACGTTCCATCGGAGTTGTATCTGGCAATAACAAAATAGTTACCATTCTGTCCTACAGCAATTATTTTCAAATCTTCCTGCATCGTAATTGCAGAAATTTCAGCGCCATAAGTAAAATGAGTAATCACTGTACCGTGGTCACCAAAAGAATTATCCGGATATTCTACCTGTGAGAATAAAATTGAGTACAAAAAACAACTTAAGAAAGTAAGGGTTAGTTTCATAACGGAAAATTTAAATAAGAAATGCAAAATTGTTTTGATGGTAAGGTCAATAAACAGCCTGTTCAAAAACATAAATTTATCGAATTGCTTCAATATCCCAGCGGGATTTTTGCTAAAGGATTATTTGCAAAGCCACGACACTATGTGTGTGTTTATTGTTGTAATTATATTATAATCGCAGGGGTCTCATCAGATTTTTCTTTTCCGCAATGTCTCTTTTAGCAAAGCTAATTGTGCGGCAGCAAAGGATCCCGCATTTGGCGGGACGGCTACAAAAGCCTATTCAATTGTAGTAACTTCATCTATGCCTGTTCGCAAAGCCATAGCAGAAAAAGATGGTGATTATTTTATAACATTCACCTGTGCCAATTGGCTTCCGTTATTTAAAATCTGCAATGCGTATGATGCAGTTTATAACTCCCGCCTGACCCGTCAGTCGGGCAGGGGTTCAATCATTTAAAAGAACAAGGGCATTATATCATTGGCTATGTTATCATGCCAAGCCATGTTCATAATACTATAGTATCAAACGGCAAACGTTTTATTGCTTACGATTTTGTAATACGTTTACAACAACAAAGCAGCAGCTTAATATTAAGCGAGCTATCATCAAGTTTAAACAATACAGAAATAAAAGAAGGCAAACTGCACAATGTTTATCACATTTAAAAGCAGTACAAATCTTGTAAAAACAATAAATAGTTTTACTGCTAATAAGATTAGTGGCTTTTTTATATTATCGAAATATTTATTTGCCTTATATTTATTATTAATAATAGAAAAATATAACCAGCAGGTATCATCAAACTATTAAGACTATTGCTTTTTCATGAAACTCTTTTTATTACCAATAACTTTTTTTTTATTCGCCCTTGCGTGTAAAAAAGATGTGCCTGTTATTTATTATACTGATAATAACATTGTTGCCCACCGTGGTGCCTGGATGGATGATGGCTTACCTGAAAATTCTATTGCATCTTTAAAAAGAGCTATTGAAATGAACTGTGCCGGTTCTGAATTTGATGTGTGGCTTACAAAAGATGATTCATTAGTAGTGGCACATGATATAAAATATGCCGGAAAAATTATTGAAAACAACACTTATGCAACACTCTCTAAAACAAGGTTATTTAATGGGGAAATACTGCCTACACTTCGCCAATATCTCTCCGCTGCTTCAGGCCAAAACCAAACAAAACTGTTTCTGGAAATTAAATCTATGAGTTACGATGAGCAAAAACTTAATAAAGTAACTGATAATATTTTAGACCTCGTAAGCGAAATGCAAATGCAGGATCAGCTTTTGTACACAAGTTTTGTTTTTTATATTTTGCAACGGGTGCATCAACGTTTGCCTTCCGCCAAAACACTTTTTCTCGGCGGCACACTTTCTCCTGCTACTATAAAAGCGGCAGGGATATCTGGCTTATGTTATGATATTGATACCTTGACTGTGCATCCGGACTGGCTGACTGATAACAGCTCTTACAATATTATTTTGAGCTCATGGACGGTAAATGATAATGATAAGTTTATCTGGTTATTAAATAATAATACTAATTATGTAATATCAGATGCTCCGAATGAATTGTTTCGTGTACTGGATAAAATAAAATAAATGTAACTAAGGGATATTGGTCTAACAAGCTCACGTTAATAAAACCCTGCAGCCTGATGCGGCACAACTTGCAGAATGCAAACGGCAACCGCTCACAATTATTTGGCAGTAACCGTAAGCATAGACATTGGCAAGCCCTTAGTGCCAAAACCTCCACTGTTTCTTTCTATAAACATTTTATTATTTCCAAATACGGTATTCATTGTTGTGGTTTCGGTGGTACATGCCTGAACCTTATTAACAAGTGCAGTATAGAGCGCATCTATTTTATCGGAGAGGGAAACGATCTTGAAAGAGCTGATTGTATAGACGGTGGTCATAGCGCCACTAACCAGCATCTTTTTAGGCTTTAGCCATACTTTGATCTGCGCCAGCTCATTATCGTCTCTCATCTCCTGAATTTTGTTGTCTTCGGCAGGCAAGAGTTTGGTTTGTATCTCCAGGTATTTTTCAGCAAACTGTTTAATGTTGTTGGTTGAATCAGATCCATCACCCAGCCATAAGTTGCACGTTTTATTTTGGGCAATAGCTGCACTGCTAATAATAAGGAAAAAAGCTAAGAAGATGCTTTTCATAATAAAGGGTTTTAATTGAATGATGGAATGCTAAAATAAGTTTTCGTACCGAAGATGGTGCAGTTAAAAATCATAAATTTTAAGAAGTTTTTAAATCCTTATTTTGTAGCCTTAGCGGTTTTGACAGGAATTGTTTAACTTAAGCAGTTATATTAGCAAAAAATTTCCCATTATGTTGTGCAGTGTTGAAAGGACAGAGGAATGCGAACAATGGGTTACTGCAGTAAAGACCGGTAACCAGCAATTGCTGGGAAAATTATATGATAAATATTCACCTGCATTATACGGAGTTATTTTTCGTATAACGGGTAATCAAAAACTTGCAGAAGAAACTTTGACACGCACATTTATAAAAGCCTGGAGAGAAGCAACGAAATTATATGAACGCGATACTTCCCTTTTTATGTGGCTCATCAATACTGCCAGGCAATCAGCTTTTGACGCAGTTAAATCAACCTATGTAAGCAGCGCAGATGGGGAGAATAAAAAGTTTTCAGAAAATGTTTCAGCTTTTGATTTGGTGTTTTATAAAGGGTTAAGTTATGCTGAAGCCGCTGCTGCATTAAAAATTTCTGTTGAAGAGGTAATAATAAATTTTAGAATGAAAATAAAAGGGTTGCAGAAAAAAAATATAACAATATGACCACGCGGGAATTTATACAGTCAGGCATATTAGAGCAGTATGTATTGGGTATAACCAATGCAGAAGAATCCGCGGAAGTAGAACAACTGGCAGCGGCTGATCCTGTTATAAAGCAGGAAATAGAGTCGGCCAGCATCGCGTTCGAAAAATTTATAATGCAGAATGCGATACAGCCAGACCCACTGACAAAGCCTTTTTTAATGGCAACCATAGATTATTCTGAACGGATACAAAACGGTGAGCCTGTAGTTGAGCCGCCCTTGCTACATCCGCAATCCACGATAGAAGATTTTGCAGACTGGTTGAACAGAAGCGACCTAATCTCACCAAATGCTGATGACATTTTCGTAAGAATTATTGGTTCTACACCAGATGTGGTTACCGCTATTGTATGTATTAAAAATTATGCGCCACAGGAAGTACATGACAAAGAATATGAACGCTTTCTTATTGTAGATGGTTCCTGCGATATCATCGTTGGCACTGAAATACATCACCTGGTGCCCGGCGATTATTT
>JBDTLW010000319.1:0-3970 GCA_039934575.1 Parafilimonas sp.
TATTATCATGCGGCAATAAACCCATGCCGTAAAATTTACCGTTTTCAACAAGCACACAACTTTTTTGATTGCCAGTACCTGGTGATTCTACAATAGCAAACGTGCCGAGGTTTTGCTGCAGATAAGCCACCGCATTTTTTACATTTTCATTATAAACCAATTGATCAATATCTGTTGGTAGCAATGATTGTTTTTCCAAAAAGCACAAAGCCGGATGCAATTGAAATTCTTTTACAAGCTTCCATAAACTCCGGTGTGCATCGCTTAATAAAGCGAAGCTGGCAACAGGCTCCGTATATTTTCTTTTTTTATCAATTGCCAAACGCATAAAACCTGCTGAATCTTCAAACAAATAAATACTGTAAAACTGTTCTGCCCGTTTTTGGCTGAAATTATATTCAGGCCAATATTTTTTTATTTCTATGCTTTCAAGAATAAATGCAGTGAATTCAGTTGGGCATTCAGTAAATGTTATATCATAAATATTGCGCAAAAATTCCTGACGTTTTTTGCCTGTGTTTAAACCTGTAAAATGACTAAGTACTCTTTTCTTCAAACACTTTGCTTTGCCAACATAAATTATTTTTCCTTTTGCATTATGAAAATAATAAACGCCCGGTACATACGGCAGTTTGCTTATGTTTTCTTTGGGAAGATTAGGTGGTAATATTTGCTCATGATTTTCTTTTTTAAGAAAATCTTTTATCAGTTTTTCGCCGCCTTCATTTAAAATTTTCTGAAATAAAATTGTTGTTGCATCCGCATCGCCGCCTGCACGATGACGGTTTGTTACCGGTATATTAAATGTTTTGCACAGATGTCCTAAGCCATATTTCTGCAAACCCGGAAATGCTTTACGGCTTAGCTTTAATGTGCATAATTTTTTTGGCACCCAGTGATAACCGTTTTCCATTAAATGATGACGGATAAAAGTATAATCGAAGTTTACATTATGCGCAATAAAAATGCGGTTGTTTAATAAATTAAAAATAGAGAAGGCAACCTCTGAAAAATCAGGTGCTGTTGAAACCGACTCGTTGGTGATGCCTGTAAGATACGTTATGAATGGTGGAATTTTATAGCCCGGATTGATCAGCGTTTCATAGCGTCCCTCTACCTCTTTTCCATTATGTAAAACAATAGCAATTTCGGTAATGCCATTGCTATCAGGATGGCTGCCTGTGGTTTCTATATCAACAATGGCGTACACGCTACAAAGTATAATTTAAAAAATAAAAATCGGATTTTAAATCTGAAGTTTTTGAAATTAGTTTTAATAAAATCTATAACGCAGATAAAAGGATTATATTTTTTTGGTTAAAATTTAATAGGTGCAGTTGAGTATTTTTGCACCTCAGTAAAATAAACAATATATATTTCAGGTCAACATCATAAAATGGAATTATCAAAAAATTTTAATCATACAGCAGCAGAAGCTAAATGGTATGCGCACTGGCTTGAAAAAAAATATTTTAAAAGCGAGCCTGATGATACCCGTGAGCCCTACACAATTGTAATGCCGCCGCCAAATGTTACAGGTATATTACACATGGGTCATTGTTTAAATAATACCATACAGGATGTGTTGATTCGTCATGCACGCATGAATGGATGCAATGCATGTTGGGTTCCGGGAACAGATCATGCCTCTATTGCAACAGAATCAAAAGTTGTACAAATGCTGCGTGAAAGAGGCATTATAAAATCATCTTTAAGCCGCGAAGAATTTTTGAAATATGCATGGGAATGGAAAGAAAAATATGGCGGAATAATTTTAGAGCAATTAAAAAAATTAGGATGCAGTTTAGATTGGAGCAGAACAACCTTTACCATGGATGAACACTATTATAAAAGCGTTATAAAAGTGTTTGTTGATCTGTATAATAAAGGCTGGATATATCGCGGTGTGCGCATGATACATTGGGATGTAAAAGCAAAAACTGCACTAAGTGATGAAGAAGTAATTTATAAAGAAGTAAGCAGCAAATTATATTATGTAAAATATACAGTGCTGCATGAAAGCGGAATTGGCTTGCATGATATTGTAACCGAAAATTCTATAACCATTGCAACGGTTCGTCCCGAAACAATTTTAGGTGATACTGCCATTTGTGTTAATCCAAAAGATGAACGTTATAAAGATTTGGTTGGTAAAACAGCATTGGTTCCATTAATCAATCGCCGCATACCAATTATTGCAGATGATTATGTTGAAATGGAATTTGGAACCGGCGCATTAAAGATCACTCCTGCGCATGATGTGAATGATTATGCCATCGGAAAAAAATATAACCTTGAAATAATTAATGTGTTGAATGATGATGGAACCATGAGTGAAGCTGCACAATTATTTATTGGTGAAGAAAGGTTTGAAGCAAGAAAAAAGATTGTTGCAGAATTGGAAGCGGCAAATCATATTGTAAGAATTGATGACTATAAAAATCAAATAGGATTTAGTGAAAGAACTGATGCTATTGTTGAGCCGCGATTGAGTTTGCAGTGGTGGGTTAATATGAAAAAATTAAGTGAGCCTGCATTAAAAGCTGTAACTGATGAAGCTATAAAATTTTTTCCTCCAAAATATAAAAACACATACAACTATTGGATGGAAAATATTAAAGACTGGTGCATCAGCCGCCAGCTTTGGTGGGGACAAAGAATTCCGGTATGGTATGATGAAGATGGAAACGTTTTTGTTGCGGAGACAGAAGAAGAAGCGAACAATCAACGGTCAACAGTCAACGGTCAACTGAGACAAGATGAAGATGTACTGGATACCTGGTTTTCAGCATGGCTTTGGCCGATAGAAGTTTTTAAAGGAATATCGAATCCCGGTAATAAAGACATCAATTATTATTATCCAACACAAACTTTGGTAACTGCACCGGAAATAATTTTTTTCTGGGTGGCAAGAATGATCATGAGCGGCTTGGAATATAAAAATGAAAAACCTTTTGGCAATGTTTATTTCACCGGAATTGTACGTGATGAGCTTGGCAGAAAAATGAGCAAAAGTTTAGGGAACTCTCCTGATCTCTTATTGTTGATTGATAAATATGGTGCTGATGCAATACGTTTTGGAATTCTTATTTCATCACCGGCAGGCAATGATCTTTTATTTGATGTAAAAGAAGAAAGCACATTAAAGCAAGGCAGCTTTTTTATTAATAAGATTTGGAATGCGTTGAAGCTGGTGAAGATGTGGAAGGAACGGACAACAGTCGAGAGTCAACAGTTAACAGAAAACTTTGCTGTTCTTTGGTTTGAAAATAAAATGAATGAAACAAAAAATGAAATTGAAAAATTATACGGGCAATTCAAATTAAGCGAAGCGTTAAAAACAATTTATTCTTTGATATGGGATGATTTCTGCAGTTGGTATTTAGAATGGATTAAGCCTGGTTTTGAGCAACCCATTGATGCAAATGTTTATGAAAAAACAGTTGATTTTTTTGAAGAATTAATGCAACTGCTTCATCCGTTTATGCCGTTTGTTACAGAAGAAATTTATCATGAATTAAAAACGCAAGAAGATGATATTTGTGTGAAGCAATTTGAAGTACCTAAACTTCTCGACGAGCAAATTCTTTATATAGGATCAAGATTAAAAGATGATATTAAAGCATTAAGAGATGCAAGAGTAACCTATAATCTAAAAAATATTGATAGAGTAGAATTTATGGGCGATTCAACTGCTGATTCTTTATACTTAAGTAACCTTTTCAGAGATGACTTAAGCGAACAAGAACTTAAAAGATTATTAGAGAAACAAACAAATGGAATTTATACTCATCAACGAATTTATAATGCATCAAAAAATAATGATTTAGAAAAATTAATACTCAATGAAACTTTCGTAAGATCGAATGAAAGCAATTTTTATTTATATCTAAACAAAGCAATTGATTTATCTGCGCAAAAAGAAAGATTAGAAAAAGACCTCGATTATCAAAAAAACTTTCTTCAATCT